>NZ_BMOF01000010.1 GCF_014646935.1 Calditerricola satsumensis
AAAACTGAAGATGGCCTGATGCAGATCAGGCCGAGATACAGGCACAGCGAAAAAAGCTCGTACTAGGGACGCGTTGCGTTTCACGGGAAGGTTTGCTAAAATGCGGATGGCCGTTTTCTGACTGTGATCTTGAGGTGAACGGAGGTTTGACCATGCAGCGGACGTTCCTGATGGTGAAGCCGGACGGCGTGCAACGGAATTTGATCGGCGAAATCGTGTCGCGCTTTGAACGGAAAGGCTTCCAGCTCGTTGCGGCCAAGCTGATGATGGTCAGCCGCGAGCTGGCGGAAAAGCACTACGCCGAACACAAGGACAAGCCCTTCTTCGAGGAACTCGTCAACTTCCTCACCTCGGGCCCGGTGTTCGCCATGGTGTGGCAGGGCGAAAACATCATCGAGGTGGCCCGCGCCATGATGGGCAAAACCAATCCGGCCGAGGCGGCCCCCGGCACCATCCGCGGTGATTTTGGCGTCAGCATTGGCATGAACGTCATCCACGGCTCCGATTCGCCGGAAAGCGCCGAGCGGGAGATTGCCCTGTGGTTTGACGAGAAGGAAATCCTGTCGTACGAGAAGACGATCAACCGTTGGGTGTAACGCCGCACGCCAAGGAGACGAACCGGCGACCGCCGGTTCTTTTTTTGGCCGCGGCCGCCGAACGGCAAGCAGGGAGAGGAGGAACGGGGAAAGCTGCTGGCCATGGACGATCGGGATTACGCGCAGTTTCTCGCCGCCGTCAAGCGCCTCGCCGGCGTCGATCTGGCCCAGTATAAAGCGCAGCAGATGAGGCGCCGGCTTTTGTCGTTCCGGGACCGCCACGGCTTTGCCGACTTTGCCGCCCTCGCCGCCGCGCTGAGGCGGGATGGCCAACTGCTGCGGGCGTTTCTCGACTATGTGACGATCAACGTGTCGGCCTTCTTCCGCAACCCCGAGCAGTGGAAAGTGCTGGAGACGCGCATCCTCCCGCGCCTCGTGCGCGAACGACCGCGCGCCCTCGCGTGTTGGAGCGCGGCGTGCTCGACGGGGGAGGAACCGTATTCGCTGGCCATGCTCCTTTTGCACACCCAACCGGCGGTGCGGTTTGAGGTCCTGGCCACCGACATCGACGCCAGCGCGCTGGCACGGGCCGAGGACGGGTGGTACGAGGCGGCCAAGGTGCGTGACGAGGTTCCGCTCGCCCTGCGCGAGGCCTATTTCCGTCCGGAGGGCGACCGCATGCGGGTGGACGAGCGGGTGCGCCGGCGCGTGCGCTTTCGGCGCCACGACCTCCTCGCCGACCCGTTTCCTTCCGGCTTCGACCTCATCGTGTGCCGCAACGTGATGATCTACTTTGCCGACGCGGCCAAGGAGCGCCTGTACCGCCAATTCCACGACGCCCTGCGCCCCGGCGGCGTCCTGTTCGTGGGGAGCACCGAGCAGATCTTTTCCCCGCACCGCTATGGCTTTGTCCTGGAGGCGCCCTTCTTCTACCGCCGGGCAACCGAATAGGGTTCCATTCAGATGGAAAACCTAGGATTACGAGCTGCGTGGAGGCGGTGCGATGGACAAAGGGCAAATTCTCGAGGCGTATCGCCGTGGGCTGCTCACGCTTCAGGAATGCGCCCGCCTTCTGGGCCTTTCCCCGGACCGCGCGCGCGAACTTTTTGACAAGCCGCGCGAGGAGCGCACGGCGCCGTAGCCGGCTGCATCACCCTGCAGCCGGCTTTTTTTTGGCGTCGGTGGGAAACCGGCGCCGCTTTCACTTTTGGCGTGCGCGTTGCGACCAGGGGCTTGGTCGAGGCGGGCCCGAGAGAGTATAATATCCGCAAGTTCCGTAGGGGGAGAGGAGAGAGACGCGTATGCGATACTTGACGGCAGGCGAATCCCATGGCCCTCAGTTGACGGCGATCATCGAGGGCTTGCCCAGCCACCTGCCGCTGTCTGCGGAGAGGATCAATGAGCAGCTGCGGCGCCGGCAACAAGGATATGGCCGCGGCCGGCGCATGCAGATCGAGCAAGACCGCGTGCGAATCGTCGGCGGCGTTCGCCATGGGAAGACCACGGGGGCGCCGGTGGCCCTCGTGATTGAGAACAGGGACTGGGCGCACTGGCAAGCGATTATGAGCGTGGAACCGGTGGAGGAGGAGGCGGCGCGCCGTCGCGTGAGCCGCCCCCGCCCCGGGCACGCCGACCTGAACGGGGCGCTCAAGTACAACCACCGCGACATGCGCAATGTCCTCGAGCGCTCCAGCGCCCGGGAGACGGCGGCGCGGGTGGCCGTGGGCGCCGTGGCCCGGCAGCTCCTCGAAGCCTTCGGCATCCGCATCGGCGGCCACGTGCTGGAGATCGGCGGCGTGCGCGCCCAGGTGCCGGAGGGCTTGTCCCTTGACGAGCTGGTGCGGCGGGCCGAGGCGTCGCCCGTGCGCACGGTCGACCCCGAGGCGGAGGCGCGCATGATCGCCCGCATCGACGAGGCCAAGGCCCAGGGCGATTCCCTTGGCGGTATCGTCGAGGTGATCGTCGAAAACGTCCCGCCCGGCCTCGGCAGCCACGTGCACTGGGACCGCAAGCTGGACGCGCGCATCGCCCAGGCCGTGGTGAGCATCCAGGCCTTTAAGGGTGTGGAGTTCGGCATCGGCTTTGCCGCGGCGCATTTGCCCGGCTCCCAGGTCCACGACGAGATCGCCTGGGAGGCGGGGCGCGGCTACTTTCGGAAGACCAACCGCGCCGGCGGGTTCGAGGGGGGCATGACCACGGGCATGCCCATCGTCGTGCGCGCGGTGATGAAGCCGATCCCCACGCTGTACAAGCCCCTGATGAGCGTCGACATCGACACGAAGGAGCCCTATGCCGCGTCCATCGAGCGCTCCGACACCTGCGCCGTGCCCGCCGCCTGCGTGGTGGCGGAAAACGTGATCGCGTGGGAAGTGGCCCGGGCCTTCGTCGAGAAGTTCGGCGGCGACAGCCTGGACGAGATGCGGCGCAACTACGAGGCCTACCTTCGTCACGTGGAGGCGTTCTGACATGCGCGAACTGGTGGTGGACCTGGGCGCGCGGTCGTATCCGATCCGCATCGGTCCAGGACTGCTCACGACGGTCGGGGAGCATCTCAGGGAGCGCGGCGTGGGCCCGGAACGGACCCTCTTTGTCGTCACCGACGAACACGTCGGCCCGCTGCATTTGGAGCGGGTGCGGCGCGCCCTCGAGGGCGCCGGGTACCGCGTGGCGCACGTGACGGTGCCGGCCGGCGAGCGGGCCAAGAGCCTCGCCGTCTACGCGCGCGTGATCGAGGCGATGATCCGCGCCGAGCTGGACCGGAAGAGCGTCGTCCTCGCCCTCGGCGGCGGGGTGGTCGGCGATCTGGCCGGCTTTGCCGCGGCCACCTTCATGCGCGGCGTGGACTACGTGCAGCTGCCGACGACGATCCTCGCCCACGACTCGAGCGTCGGCGGCAAGACGGGCATCAATCACCCGCTGGGGAAGAACCTCATCGGGGCCTTTCACCAGCCCCTCCTCGTCCTCTACGACACCGACACGCTGAAGACGCTGCCTCCAAGGGAGGTGCGTTCCGGCCTGGCCGAGGTGGTCAAGCACGCCGCCATCGGCGAGCGGGCCTTCTTCGACTGGCTCCTGGCGCAGGTCGACGCCGTGGCCGCCGGTGACGCCGACGCCCTCGGCGAGGCGCTGTACCGCGGCTGCCGGGTGAAGGCCCAGGTGGTCGCGCGGGACGAGCGCGAAACGAGCCTGCGGGCCATCTTGAACTTCGGCCACACCGTCGGCCATGCCCTGGAGGCCCTCGACGGCTACGCCGGACTCACCCACGGCGAGGCGGTGGCCATCGGCATGGTGGCGGCGGCGGCGCTGTCGGAACGGCTGGGGGTGGCCGTCGAGCCGGTGGCGGAGCCGATCCGCGCGCTGCTGGAGCGCTTCGGGCTGCCGACGCAGGTGCCGGCGCGGTTTGATCCGGCCCGCGTGCTCGAGGCGATGAGGCGCGACAAGAAGCGCCAGGACGGCAAGCTGGTCATGGTGCTCCTTGCGGCGATCGGCCAGCCGGTTGTGGTTCGCGACGTGCCGGAGGCGGCGGTGCGCGCCGTGCTGGAGGATTGCCGGCAGCAAGGGGATTGACAAACGGGGATCGATCCGGTACGGTAGTAGTCAATAACGGTTGGTGTGAAACGAGAACGGTCAGGAACAAAAGCGATCGCGCTGTCGTTTGGGAGTAGAGTTGAGCAGAGCGGAGCAGAGCTGAGCGGGAGCGGAGGAGAGCCGAGGAGAGCGGAGTGGAGACGAAACCGCGTTCCGACGGACAGACCCGCGGGACACGCCATAAGGCTTGCGCGTGTCGGGAATCGTTCCCGTTTCGTTTTCCCCGGCCAGCACAACCGAACGCCTTCTCTCGCTCAGCCTCTTCGAACATCGCTTCGGAGAGGTGATTTTTTTGTTTGCCCCTTCCTTTGTCGAGTGCTTGGCTTACGCGCCGCGCTATGCGGCCGTCCCCGTCGCCTTCACCCTGTTCGGGGATACGGAAACGCCCGTGTCGCTGTACGCGCGGGTGCGCGGCCCTGACACCTTCCTCTTGGAAAGCGTGGAGGACGGCAGGCATTGGGGGCGGTACTCCTTTCTCGGCCTTGCCCCCCGGCTGCGCCTGCACGTTCGGGACGGGCGGGCGCGCCTGGTGACGCGCGAGGGACAGCAGACGGTGGCGGAGGGTTCTCCGCTGGCGCTCATTCGCCGCCTCTTGGCGCGGTACCGGAGTCCCCTCGTGCCGGTGCTTCCGCCGTTCACCGGCGGCCTCGTCGGCTACTTTGCTTACGATTGGGCGCGCTACGCCGAGCCCAGGCTGCCGCGCCACGCTGCAGCCGACCTGCCGACGGACGACGCGGTTCTGCTCCTTGCCGATCGCGTGGTGGCCGTCGACCACCTGACGCACCGGATCCACGTCATCGGCCAGCTGCCCCTGCCGCCGGGGGCGACGCGGGCGGAGCTCGCGCGGGCCTACGACGCGCTGTGCCAGGAGCTGGCCGACATCGCCGCGGGCCTCTTCGTGCGATCGGTCGCGGACCCCTTCCCCCCAGCGGCGTTTGGGCAGGGCGCCCCGGTGGACGTTCCGCTCGCCGATCGGCTTGAGAGCAACATGAGCCGCGACGCCTTTCTGGCCGCCGTGCGGAAAGCGAAGGACTACATCGCTGCAGGGGATATCTTCCAAGTTGTTCTGTCGCAGCGCTTTGCCGTCGAGACGGCGACCGACCCGTTCGCCGTCTACCGCGTGGCGCGCGCGCAGAGCCCGTCGCCGTACCTGTTTTACCTCGAACTCCAGGGTTGCACCCTCGTCGGCGCATCGCCGGAGATGCTCGTGCGCGTGGCGGGCGACCGCGTCGAGACGCGCCCCATCGCCGGAACGCGCCCCCGCGGGCAAACGCCGGAGGAGGACGCGCGTCTGGAAGCCGAGCTTCTCGCCGACGAGAAGGAGCGCGCCGAGCACGTGATGCTCGTCGACTTGGCCCGCAATGACGTGGGCCGCGTGGCCCGAACGGGCACGGTGGACGTGGCCCGGTTCATGGCTGTCGAACGCTACAGCCACGTGATGCACCTCGTGTCGACGGTGACCGGCCGGCTGCGGGAGGGGCAAGACGCCCTCGACGCTCTCCTGGCCTGCTTTCCGGCCGGCACCCTGTCCGGGGCGCCCAAGGTGCGGGCCATGGAGATCATTGCCGAGCTGGAGCCGTGCGCGCGTGGGCCCTACGGCGGCGCCGTGGGCTATTTGGCCTTCAACGGCAACCTCGACACGTGCATCGCCATCCGCACGGCCCTCTTTGCCGGTCACAGGGCGTACGTCCAAGCCGGGGCGGGCATTGTCGCCGATTCGGTGCCGGAGCGCGAGTACGACGAGACGGTGAACAAGGCCAAGGCCATGCTCCGCGCGCTGGAGGAGGCCGAGGGGTGGGCCCGCGAGGCCGGAGCGCAAGGAGAGCCGAGAGAACGAGAACGAGGAGAGCCGAGAGAGGAGGAGCTGAGCCGTGCTGAAACCGTATCTTCGTCGCGTCGTTGAGGGACGGTCGCTGTCGCGCCAGGAGGCGCGCGAGGCCATGCTTGCCATCATGGCCGGGGAGGCGACGGCGGCGCAGATCGCCGCGTTCCTCGTCGCCCTGCGCATGAAAGGGGAGACGGTGGAGGAGATCGTCGGGTTTGTCGAGGCGATGCGCGCGCGGGCCGTGGCGCTGCCCATCCGCGCCGACGGGCTCGTCGATACTTGCGGAACGGGCGGCGACGGCGCCGACACCTTCAACATCTCTACGGCCGCGGCCATCGTCGCCGCATCGGGCGGGGTGAGCGTGGCCAAACACGGCAACCGCGCCGTCTCGAGCCGATGCGGGAGCGCCGACGTGCTGGAGGCCCTCGGCGTGGCCATCCAGCTGACGCCGGAGGGGGCGGCGCGCTGCCTGGAGCGGACGGGATTGTGCTTCCTGTTCGCCCCGCTGTACCACCCGTCCATGCGCCACGCGGCGGGGCCGCGGCGGGAGATCGGGTTGCGCACCGTGTTCAACCTTCTGGGCCCCCTGGCCAATCCGGCCCGCGCCGAGCGGCAGGTGGTCGGGGTGTACGACCGGCGGCTCGTCCCCGTGGTGGCCGAGGTGTTGCGGGAGCTCGGCGCGCGCCACTGCCTGGTCGTCGCGAGCCACGACGGCCTCGACGAGCTTTCCGTCGCCGCGCCCACCGACGTGTGCGAAGTCAAAAACGGCCGCATCACATCGTACACGGTGACGCCGGAGGACGTCGGCCTTTCGCGCCATGGGCCCGAGGCGATGCGCGGCGGCGACCCCGCCGCCAACGCCGCCCTGATCCGCCGCGTCTTCGCCGGCGCGGAAGGGGGGCCCGCGACGTGGTGGCCCTGAACGCCGGGGCCGCCTTGTATGTGGGCGGCCGGGCGGCAAGCCTCGCCGAAGGAGTGCGCCTCGCCAAGACCCTCATCGACGAGGGAGCGGCAGCGGCCAAACTGGAAGAGCTGATTCGCGTCTCGGAGGTGCTGGCTCGTGCTTCATGAGATCCTGAAACAGAAGCAGCGCGACGTAGCTGACGCGCGCCTGGCGCGTCCCGTCGCCGAGCTCGAGCGGGCCGTGCGCGACCTTCCGCCTTGCCGCCCCTTTGCCCGGTCCCTCGCCGAGAGCTCGCGTCCGGTGGCGGTGATCGCCGAGGTGAAAAAGGCCAGCCCCTCCAAGGGCGTTATCCGGCCCGATTTCGACCCGCGGGCCATCGCCCGCGCCTACCGCGCGGCCGAAGTCGACGCCGTCAGCGTGCTGACCGACCGCGCCTTTTTCCAGGGCGCGCCGGAACACCTGGCGGCGGTGAAGGCGGAGGTGGTGTGTCCGGTCCTGCGCAAGGATTTTCTGATCGACCCGTGGCAGGTGTTTGAGTCGCGCCTCCTCGGGGCCGACGCCGTGCTCCTCATCGCCGCGGCGCTGGCGCCGAACGAGCTGAAGGCCCTGTACCGCCTCGCCACCGATCTCGGGATGGACGCCCTCGTCGAGGTGCACGACGAGCGGGAGCTGGAGGCGGCGCTGAACCTGGGCTGCCCGCTCATCGGCATCAACAACCGCAACCTGCGCACCTTCGTCACCGACCTGTCCGTGACGGAGCGGCTCATCGCGCGGATCCCCGCCGGCGTCACCGTGGTGAGCGAAAGCGGCATCGCCTCAGCGGCGGACGTCGCCCGCCTGCGCGACCTCGGCGTGCGTGCCGTCCTCGTCGGCGAGCATTTCATGCGCCAGGCCGACATCGCCCGCGCCGTGGTCGCGCTGGTTGGACCGGCGGGGGTGCGCGCATGAGGGGCACGGAACCCTTCGCCGACGCGCCGGCGATGGGCCGGATGGGCGGCGCGCCGGTGGCGCAAACCGGACCGGCGCGCGGGGGCGCGGACGAGCAGGCGCTCGGAAAGGGGGGCGGGACGCCGGGCGTGACGGTGAAGATCTGCGGCCTGCGCCATCCCGACGACGCCCGGCACCTTGAAGGCCTGCCCGTCGCCTTTGCCGGATTCGTGTTCGCCGAAAGCCGCCGGCGGGTGACGCCGGAAGAGGCCGCCGCCATCGCCGCTGCCCTGCCGCCCGGGGTGCGCGCCGTCGGCGTCTTCGTCAACCCGGGGGACGCCGAGCTGGAAGCCGTCCTCGCTGCCGTTCGCCTTGACGCCGTGCAGCTCCACGGCGACGAGACGCCGGAACGCTGCGCGCAGGTTCGCGCGCGCTATGGCCTGCCCGTCATCAAGGCGGTCGGCGTGCCGGATGCGCCCGACGCGCCGACGCGGGACGTCGCCCGCGCCGTGGCGCGCTACGCGGCGGTGTGCGACATCGTCCTCCTCGACACGGCCTCGCCGCAACGCGGGGGGACGGGGCGCCGCTTCGACTGGCACGTCATCCCGGCGGCCTTTGTCGCCGCCCACCGTGCGGGAGCCCGCCTCTGGGTGGCCGGCGGCATTGCCCCGGAAAACGTCGGCGCTCTGGTGGCGCGCCATCCGCTGGACGGCATCGACGTGTCCTCGGGAGTCGAGACACAGGGACGAAAAGATCCGACGCGCATACGCGAATTGGTGGAAAGGGTGAGGGCCTATGTACCGCTATCCGGATGAGCGCGGCAAATTTGGCCGTTTCGGCGGGCGCTATGTGCCGGAGACGCTCATGCAGGCGCTGGAGGAGCTGGATGAGGCGCGCCGTACGATCCTGCCCGATCCGGCTTTTCGCCGCGAGCTGCACGAGCTGCTCACCACCTACGTCGGCCGTCCCACGCCCCTCACCTACGCCGAACGCCTGAGCGAGGCGGTCGGCGGGGCGAGGATTTTCCTCAAGCGCGAAGACCTCACCCATACCGGGGCGCACAAGATCAACAACGCCCTGGGACAAGGGCTGTTGGCCAAGCGCATGGGCAAGCGGCGCCTCGTTGCCGAAACGGGCGCCGGCCAGCACGGCGTGGCCACGGCCACGGTGGCGGCGCGGCTGGGCCTTTCGTGCACAGTGTACATGGGCGAAGTGGACACCCGGCGCCAGCGGTTGAACGTCTTCCGCATGCGCCTGTTGGGGGCCGAGGTGGTGCCTGTCACCGCGGGCTCGCGGACGCTGAAGGACGCGGTGAACGAGGCCATCCGCGACTGGGTGGCCCATGTCGACGACACCCATTACCTGCTCGGGTCCGTCGTCGGTCCCCATCCGTATCCGGCCCTTGTGCGCGACCTGCAGCGCATCATCGGGGACGAGGCGAAGGCCCAGCTGCGCGAGGCCACCGGCCGGCTCCCCAACGTGGTGGTCGCCTGCGTCGGCGGGGGCTCCAACGCCATGGGCATCTTCACGGCCTTCCTGGAGGATGACGGGGTGGCGCTGGTCGGGGTGGAGGCGGCCGGCAAGGGCCTTGACACGGACGCGCACGCCGCCACGCTCACCAAAGGCCGGCCCGGCGTGTTGCACGGCATGTACACGTACCTGATCCAGGACGACGACGGCAACGTCCAGGAGGTCCATTCCATCTCCGCCGGCCTCGACTATCCGGGCGTAGGGCCGGAGCACGCCTTCCTGAAGGAGACGGGCCGGGCCACCTACGTCGCGGTGACCGACGCGGAAGCCCTGGAAGCCGTAAAGCTGCTCGCCCGCACCGAGGGGATCCTCCCCGCCCTGGAGAGCGCCCACGCGGTGGCCGAGGCGGTGCGGCGGGCGCGGGAAATGGACAAGGACGCCATCGTCCTCGTCTGCCTGTCCGGCCGCGGCGACAAGGACGTGGAGACGATCCATCACCACCTGGGAGGCGATCTGTGATGGCTGCGCTGGCGCAGGCCTTTGCCCGCACCGACCGTCCGGCATTTGTCCCCTTTCTCGTTGCCGGCTATCCCACGCCCGAGGCGACGGTGGAGCTGGCCCTCGCCCTCGAGGAGGCGGGAGCCGATGTGCTGGAGCTCGGCGTGCCCTATTCCGACCCGCTGGCCGACGGCCCGGTCATCCAGACGGCGGCGGCGGCCGCCCTGGCGCGGGGCATGACCGTAGCCGGCGTCTTCGAGCTCCTCGTCCAGATGCGCCGCGCCGGGCTGACCCTTCCCGTGGTCCTCCTCGCCTACGCCAACACCGTGCTGCAAAAAGGGGAGCGGGCCTTTGTCGACCGGCTGCGAGCCAGCGGCGGAGACGGGCTGATCGTGCCCGACCTGCCCCACGAGGAAGCCGGGGAGCTGCGCGCGGCCGCCGCTGCGGCGGAGGTGGCCCTCGTGCCCCTTGTCGCGCCGACGTCCCGCGGGCGGATCGCCCGCATCGTGACCGAGGCCACCGGCTTCGTGTACGCCGTCTCGTCCCTGGGCGTGACGGGGGAGCGGGATGCGCTGCACCCCGACCTGCGCGCCTTCTTGGCCGACGTGCGCGCCGCCTCGCCCGTACCGGTGGCCGTGGGGTTCGGCCTGCACCGTCGGGAGCAGGTACGGGCCGTTGCCCCCTTTGTCGACGGAGTGATCGTCGGCAGCGCGCTGGTGCGCCTCGTGATGGAACGGGAGGACGACCTGGCCTCCCCGGCGCGCCGCGGGGAAGCCCTCGCCGCCGTGCGCCGCTTCGTGGCGAATTTGCTGAATTGAAGCGTTTTCCGTGAAGGAAAAAGGATTTGTCACCGACGCGCGCGCGCAGTAAGATAAAAAGAAAATTGGCAATCGGCAGAGGTGGTATTTCGGTGCGGCCCAAAGCCCACATCGTCGACCTGCCGGTGTACCAGCCGGGCAGACCGATCGAGGACGTCAAGCGCGCCTATGGCCTGACGGACGTGATCAAGCTCGCGTCGAACGAGAACCCCTTCGGCTTCTCGCCGCGGGTGCGCGAAGCCGTGACCCGGGCACTTCCTTTGGCCAACCGGTACCCGGACGGCGCGGCCACCGCGCTTCGCCGGGCGCTGGCCGCGCACCTCGGCGTGGCCGAGGAGGCCCTCATCTTCGGGAACGGCTCCGACGAGATCGTCCAGCTGATCGCGCGGGCCTATCTCGCCCCGGGGACGTCGACGGTGATGGCCACCCCGACGTTCCCGCGCTACAAGACGAACGCGGTGATCGAAGGGGCCCGCGTGATCGAGGTGCCCCTGAAGGACGGGCGATGCGACCTCGACGCCATGGCCGCGGCCGTCACGGACGACACGCGCGTGGTGTGGGTGTGCAACCCGAACAACCCCACGGGCACCATGGTGACCCACGACGAATTGGCGGCCTTTTTGGCCCGCATGCCCCGCAACGTGCTTGTGGTGCTCGACGAGGCCTATGTCGAATACGTCACCGATGCGCGCTTCCCGCGTTCCCTCGAGCTCCTGCGCACCCACGAGAACCTGATCCTCCTCCGCACCTTCTCGAAAATTTACGGCCTGGCCGGATTCCGCATCGGCTACGGCATCGCCGCCCCGGCGGTGATCGACGCGCTGAACCGCGTGCGCGAGCCCTTCAACACCTCCTTCGTGGCCCAGGCGGCCGCCCTGGCCGCGCTGGAGGACCAGGCCTTTGTGGCTGCGTGCGTGCAAAAGAACGAAGAGGGCAAACGGCAGCTCTCTGACGGCTTTGTCCGCCTCGGCCTGCGCCACTACGAGACCCACGCCAATTTCATCCTCGTCGACGTCGAACGGCCCGCCGGCGCCGTCTTTGAGGCCCTCTTGCGGCAGGGCGTCATCGTCCGTTCCGGGGAGGCCCTCGGCTTTCCCACGGCCCTGCGCGTGACGATCGGCGACGCGGCGCAAAACCGTCGCCTGCTCGAGGCGCTGGCGGCGGCGCTGGTGGAGGCGTAGGGACGTGCGCGTCGCCGTTGTGGGTGTGGGCCTGATCGGCGGGTCGCTGGCCCTGGCCCTCAAGCAGCGCCCCGACGTCGTCGTGATCGGCTGCGATTCCAACCCCGCGAGCCTGCGCACCGCCCTCGCCCGCGGGGCCGTCGACGAGGTGACCGATCGGCTGGAGGAAGCCGTCTGCGAAAGCGACGTCGTGTTCCTGAGCGCCCCGGTCAGCGAGCTGTACGCCCTTGTCGACCGTCTCGCGGAACTTCCGCTTCCGCCGGGCGCCATCGTCACCGACACGGGGAGCACCAAGGCCGGCATCGTGCGCGCCGCGCGCAAGCTGGCCGCGCGGGGCGTGACGTTTATCGGCGGGCATCCCATGGCCGGGTCGCACAAGTCGGGCGTGGAAGCGGCGCGGGCCGACCTGTTCGAAAACGCCTACTACGTCCTGACGCCGGAGGAGGATACGCCCGCCGGTGCCGTGGCCGCGCTGTCCGACCTGCTGGCCGCCACACGGGCCAAGGTGGTGACGATGGATCCGATGGCCCACGACCGCGTGGTGGGGGCGATCAGTCACCTGCCCCATGTGGTGGCCGCCGCCCTCGTCAACCTGGTGGCCGACCTGGGGGCGGAAGACGCCTGGTACGAGCGCCTGGCCGCGGGAGGCTTTCGCGACCTCACGCGCATCGCCTCGAGCAACCCCAGCATGTGGCGGGACATCGTCCTCGACAACCGCTCCGTGCTGCTTGACCACCTGCGGCGGTGGCAGGACGCCCTGGCCGCCGTCGTCGCCCACGTGGAGGCGGGCGACGCCGCGGCCATCGAGCGGTTCTTCTGCGCGGCGCGCACCTTCCGCGATCGGCTGCCGGAGCGCCGCCCGGGCGCGCTGCCGGCGGTGCACGAGCTGTTTGTCGACGTGCCCGACCGGCCCGGGGTCATCGGCCGCGTCGCCACGCTGCTCGGGGAACACGGCATCAACCTGGTCAACATCGAGGTCCTGGAGATCCGCGAAGACATCTTCGGCGTGCTGCGCCTCGTCTTCCAGCGCGAGGCCGATCGGGTGAGGGCGCGTGCGCTCCTTGAGGGCGCCGGCTACACCGTGCACGAGCGGGAGGCCCTCGCCCACGCCGGCAAGGGGGAGCGATAGCATGCGCGTGGAACCCGCCCGTGCCCTGCGGGGAGCGTTGACCGTGCCCGGGGACAAGTCGATTTCGCACCGGGCCGTCTTGTTGGGGGCCCTGGCCGAAGGGCGCACCGAGATCACCGGCTTTTTGCCAGGGGCTGACTGCCTCAGCACCATCGCCTGCCTCCGCCGCCTGGGAGTGGCCATCGAGCAGGAGGGCGACCGCGTCACCGTGCACGGCGCGGGCTGGTACGGGCTGCGCGAGCCGGAGGACGTGCTGGACGTGGGCAACTCGGGAACGACGATCCGCCTCCTCGCCGGCGTGCTGGCCACGCAGCCGTTCCACAGCGTGCTGGTAGGGGACGCGTCGATCGCCCGGCGGCCGATGCGGCGCGTCACCGCCCCCCTGCGCGCGATGGGGGCGCACATCGACGGGCGTGCCGACGGCGAGTACACGCCGCTGGCCATTCGCGGCGGACCGCTAAGCGCCATCCAGCACGTGTCGCCGGTGGCCAGCGCGCAGGTGAAGTCGGCCCTGCTGCTTGCCGGCCTCCAGGCGGACGGGGAGACGGCGGTGACCGAGCCCTACCGCTCCCGCGACCACACCGAGCGGATGCTGCGGGCCTTTGGCGCGGAACTGACCGTTGACGGGACCACCGTGCGCGTGCGCGGCGGCCAGCGCCTGATCGGCCAGCGGGTGGACGTGCCCGGTGACATTTCGTCGGCCGCCTTTTTCCTGGTGGCCGCCGCCCTCGTGCCGGGAAGCGACCTTGTCGTGCGCGGGGTGGGGCTCAACCCCACGCGGACGGGCATTCTCGACGTCCTGCGGGCCATGGGCGCGGCCGTCGAAGTCGAGGAGACGGGCGAAGCGTGCGGCGAGCCGGTCGGCAACGTGCGCGTGCGCCACGCGCCGCTGGCGGCGACGGAGATTGGCGGCGCCCTCATCCCGCGGCTCATCGACGAGCTGCCCGTCATCGCCGTGCTGGCCACGCAAGCCGAGGGGACGACGGTGATCCGCGACGCCCAGGAGCTGCGCGTCAAGGAGACCGACCGCATCGCCACGGTGGCGGCGGAGCTGTCGAAAATGGGCGCGCGCATTGAGGCGACGGCGGATGGCCTGATCATCCACGGGCCGACGCCGCTTCATGGGGCGCGGTGCGACAGCCACGGCGACCACCGCATCGGCATGGCCCTGGCCGTGGCCGGGCTCATCGCCGACGGGCCGACGGAGATCGCGCGGCCGGAGGCGATGGCCGTGTCGTTCCCCGACTTTTTTGACCGGCTGCGCGCGGTGGCGGGGTGAGCCGGGCGCAGCCGGTTTCGCCATCCGGTTGCGGTCGCAAAGTTCCAAATATATCGTTGACAGCGCATCCATTTCCGGTATAATGAAAGTACAGTGTGGTTTCTCTCCACTCCTATCCGAATGTGTTCCGCGCCCCATCTTGCGCGGCCGTCTTTGTAAGGGCTTACAGACCCGCGAAGACGGCGCATTTTTTTTGCCCCACGACCCGAAGGAAGCTCGACTGCTCCACGATATGAAGGAGGCGCGACGGCGATCGCCGCCGCGACGCTGCGGCTGAACGTTGGCGGCCCATCGGTCCTTGGTGCCAACGGGCATGCCGGCCGTCTCCCGCGCATAGGGTGAAAGGGACAAGACGTGCGGGGGAGGAGGAGACCGATGGGCCAAACGGGGTTGGGCCGCGAGATGGCGAGCGGCTACGTGGTGCGCGGCGGGACGGTCGTGACGGCGCGGGGCGCCATGCAGGCCGACCTGTGGGTGCGCGGCGGCAAAGTGGAACGCGTTGTGCCCTTCTGTGAGGGAACGGCGCCGGTGATCCGCGAAAGGCCAACCCTCGACGCGGAAGGGGCATGGATCACGCCCGGTTGGGTGCTCACAAGCGGGCACTTTGCCGCGGAAGGCGCCCCTTCCTACCGCGAGCGACTTGGCGCCTGGATCCGTCGCGGGGTGACGACGGTGGTGGAAGGCGTGGATCCCGGGTGGGGACCGCTCGCCGACGCGATCGACCGGGGGAGGGCGGCGCACTTCAACAGCTGCCTCGACTATGCGTTCAAGCTGGACATCGCCTTCGAGGCGGCAAACCGTTTCCTGTTCCGTTACGCGAGCGGGCAGGGCCTCCGCCTCGTCGAGGTGCGCGTGGGCGATCCGAAGCACCTCGGCCATTCCCGCTGGGGGGAACTGTTCGTGGCGGCGCAAAACCATGGCCTGCGCCTTGTGCTGCGCCCCGAAGCGCCCCATCCGGTGGACAGCCCGGACGGTCGGCGCTGGCTCTCCCGCTGGGCAGCCCGCGTGGCCGAAGGGGTAAGCGGTGTTGCCCCTCCCGTTGTGGCGTGGCCCTTTGGCCGGCCGGATCGGCCCGTTCCGCTTCCCGACGGGGTGCCCGCCGTCTGCACCCTTACCGGCAAGGGGGAGAAGGTTTTGGGGGACCCGTCTGTCGTCGCCCTCCTCCTGCCCGAGGAGCCCGAACAGGCCGAGTGGGAGCTGCCCGTCGAGGGGGCCGACACCGCGCTGGTGGAAGCGGTGCGGCTCCTTTCAACCAATCCGGCCAAACTGGCCGGGCTGTATCCCCAGAAAGGGTCCCTGGCCCCGGGAAGCGACGCCGATTTTCTCCTGTTTTGGCCCCACGACCGACGCCTTTCGCTCTTTCAGCCCGATGCCGTCTTCGTGCGCGGCGTGTCCGTGGGCCATCACCCGTTTCGCGCCCTTTCGCCGGGATCGGGGCGCCTCTTGGCGGCCAGGCCGACGCACCTTTACGTCTTGTCCGCGCCCCTGTAAGCCACGCGATCGGACCGGTTGGGATTCCCGCGGATTTTGGCGTACAATCGAGAGGGAACGATTCCGATGTTGGCCGCGGCACCCTGCCCGTTTGGGGGCGCCGCGGCCGAACAAAGGAGCGCGGGAGAACGCCGATGCATCGCCAAACGGAAGCATGGCTCGAGCCGGTGTGGGAGGCCCTGGAGCGCGGGGACGCGGAAGGCGCGCTGCGCCGCCTGGCCGAAGCCAAGCGGATGGCGCGCGACGACCCGGACAAGCTCCTCGCCGTCGCCGCCGTCTATGCCGACCTGGGCCATCTCGACGAGGCGCGAGGGCTGCTCGATGCGGTGTTGGCGCGACGGCCCGGCGATCCCGAGGCGCACCTTTTGCTTGCCGAGGTCTACCTGGAGCTGGGCGACACCGATGCCGCCCTCGAGTTGCTCATGCCGCTCCTGGACGAGCGCCCCGAGGACGTGCGCGTGCTCGTCGACCTGGCCGACCTGTATGCGGCGGAAGGGCTGTATGAGGTGGCCATCTCCTACCTGGAGAAGGCGCGGCGCCACCACCCCGACCCACTCCTGTTCGCGCGCCACCTCGCCCAATTGTACGATGAGGTCGGGGAGGAGGAGAAAGCCCTCGCGCTGCTCGAATCCCTGGTGGGCACGCCCTACGAAGACGCCGCCCTGCACATCGAGCTGGCGGCACGCTACGCGCGCCGCGGTGCCTGGGAACGCGCCGCGCGCCACTATGAGGAGGCTTTGGCGCGCGACCCCGCGCGGGTTGACGCCCGCTTCGGCTTGGCGCGGCTCAAAGCCCGGATGGGGCAGCGCGAAGAGGCCAAGGAGCTGCTGGAAGCCGTGCGCCGGGACGATCCCGACTACATCCCGGCATACACCGCCCTTGCCGATCTCCACCTGGCCGAAGGCGAGCTGGAAGCGGCCATCGAGCGGCTGGAACAGGCGTGGGAGATGGACAAAGGGGACGAGGCCGTGGCCCAGAAATTGGCCTGGGCGTGCTTGGAAGCGGGGCACGTCGATCGCGCCGCCGCCGTGTTCGAGGAGATGGTCGGTGGCGAGGAGGACTTGGACGAGCCGTGGCAAGCCTTGCGGGAAGCGATTGCCCAGGCCCGCGCCGGCACGAAAACCAAGGGGTAAGCCGGTGGCCCGGTCTGCCGCCGGATTCCGGTCTTCAAGTTCCCCCCCAATTTGAAACGGAATGGAACCCCTCCGGCGTCGCCATACTAATGGGTGACGTTTCCAACGGAGGGGTTCTTCATGCGCTTTGCCGATCTGTTGGCCTATGCCGACATCGACGATTTGAACCGCATTGCGCTGACCTACCGCTGCCGGTGCGACGGCCATTCCAAGAACGATTTGATTCAAGGGATTTTGAGCCGCGTGTTTCGCGACGACGAGATCGCGCACCAGTACGCCGACCTCGACGACGACGAGCGGCGGTTCGTGTGGGCGCTCCTGGCCGAGGGGCGGTCGTGTTTCACGCTGGAAGAGCTGCTGGCCAAGGCGCGGCAGGCCGGAGCGGATGGCTCCGGACGCCAGTGTGTCGCCGCGCTCCTCAAGCGCGGATGGCTGTTTCGCGGCGTCACCCGCTCTACGCGCCACGGATTCGTCTTCCCCACCGATGTCAAGGAACGCCTGTTCCGCTACTTGGAACGCGACATCCGCCAGGCCGTACCCCTGGCCGGTCCGCCGGAGGTCGTGCGAGACGAACGGGGCCTGCTTCTCGACGACCTGTACACGTGGCTGCGCTTTGTCGCCGAAACCCCCATTCGGCTGACGGCCGAGGGCATCCTCCATCGGCAGCAGCAACACCGGTTGTTTCAGCAGTTTGCGGTAATGGAAGACCCCGTTGATCGGGCGTCGACGGCGGTTTCCCGCAGCCGATCGGGACATTACCCGCGCCGATTCGCGTTCCTGTACGACTTTACCATCTACATCGGCTTTGTCGCCGAGGGTGAGGGCCCCTTCGGTCTCTCGCTCACGGAGCAGGGCGAGCGGCTCTTGCGGGAGGGGACCGATCTGGACCTCGGCCGGGAACTGTTTCGCTTTTGGGTACGGACCACCAAGCACCCGATCCCCGCGCTTCCCCAACTGCTCGTTTTTCTTTATCTGGCCTGCCGCGACGGATGGGCGCGCGAGGACGACCTGTTGGCGCGCCTCTCCTCCGATGTGACGGGCGACCTGTTCGCCAATCCCGCGTCCGCGTTGCGAAACGAGGTCCTGCCCATGGGGCTGCACCTGGGCATGCTCGTCAGCGGCCTCGCGTCAAACGGAAACCGCCTGTGGACCTTCACCCCGCTCGGCATCGCGTGGGTGGGCGAGCGGGTCGGCTTTGCCGAGCAGTCGATCGTGTGGCAGGAGGTTTAACCCAGCGGGGAAACGGGTAAGAATGGAAGTGACGGCTGGGAACAATTTTTTTCGGATGGCAGAAGGGAATTTCGGGCGCACCGAGAATAAAGTACAATACAGACCCTATTCACAATATTTCAACGAGTCCCGAGGAGAGACGTCTGCTGGCAACCACACAGGGTGGAGGTGTCCGCAGGCTGTCGGAGTCGGCATAAGCAAACCGCCGTCCGGAAATACGCCGCGGTATTGGGGGGACATCTCATGGAAAAGCAGAACCTCATTCAAGAGAATGTGGTGTTGGGTCTGCTGGCCGAACTGGTCTGGGACGAGGCGCTGAGAACGTTCCGAAAAAAGCGGCTGTATGAGGAGATCGACCGGGCGCTGGCGGAGAACAATCAGGAACGATTCTTCACGTTAACGGAAGAGCTGCGAAGCCTTTTGGATGACGAGCGGACATAAGCCGCGGGGAACGCTTCCCGTCGGTTCGTTGAAGGGGAAGAGAGAACATGCTATTGTAATGGAGGGATGCAAACTCGGCGTTGCCGAGTTTTCTTTTTTGTTTCCCCCAATGCGGGAATGCGAGCGAAAGGTGGCGATATCAGCTATGCATTGGAAATCCCTCAATCCCGAGGAGTGGGCCAATCTCCAGCCCTACGTGGATACGGCGTTGCTGCCGGTGGTGCACATCGACGGCACCGACTGGGCAAATGCCCTTTCCCGTTGCGCGCGACTGGCCACGTGGGCCGACCGCGTGGAGCAGCTTCTGGCCGGCCGCCTCGTCCGTTTACCGCTCCTGACGCTGTATGGCGCCGCAACCCTCGACGAGGCCGTGGCCGCCCTCAAGGCGACCTTTGTCCATGTCGTGGTGCTGACCGACACCGCGCCCTTTGAACGGCCCGGGATCCGCGTGCTGTCCACAAACGGGCAGGAAGGGGATGTGGCCGCGCGCGTGGCCGAGGAAATCGTCGCCCTGTGGAACCGGCAGGAACGGGAGAACCCGCACAACGATTAACGCTAATGGAATCTGCATACATTGTACTTGGTGAAACATCATATTCTTGACGCTTTCCTTCGACTAGCGGTATCATGAGGTTGTCCTTGTGTGCGTGTGCCAAATCCTGTCCGGGTGACGTCAGCATAGATGGGAGGTTCGGACGATGAGCGACAAGGAAAACGGTCAGGGCATGTCGAGGCGGCAGTTCCTGACGTACACCCTCATGGGCACGGGGGCGTTCATGGCTGCCGGGATTCTCACGCCCATGCTCCGCTTTGCCGTTGACCCGGCGCTCAAAGGGACGGGTGACGCCGGCAAGGTCGAGGTGGGGAAGGTCGACGATTTCGGACCGGAGTACAAGCTGGTCAAGTTCAAGGTCAAGATCAAGGATGGCTGGCACGAGGAAGAGGCGGAAAAGTCGGCCTACATCCGCAACAAGGACGGCAAGATCTTGGCCTTGTCGCCGGTCTGCAAGCACCTCGGCTGCCAAGTGCAGTGGAACACAAGCAAGGATCACCCCAACCATTTCTACTGTCCGTGCCACAACGGGCTGTACGACGAAAACGGGATCAACGTCCCCGGTACGCCGCCGCAGGCTCCGCTGGACGAGTACGAAGTGGAAGTCAAGGACGGCAAGATCCTGCTCAGCCTGACGCCGAAGCCGAGAGGGGGGGCGTAATCGGTGTTCCAGAGGATCTACCAGTGGCTGGATGAACGGCTCAACATCGGTCCGCTGTGGCGCGACCTGGCCGATCACGAGGTGCACGAACACGTCAACCCCGCCCACCACTTTTCCGCGTTTGTCTACTGCTTCGGCGGTTTGACGTTTTTCATCACCGTGATTCAGATCCTGTCCGGCATGTTCCTTACGATGTACTACGTCCCGGACATCATGAACGCGTACCAGAGCGTGAAGTACCTGCAAAACGAAGTCGCCTTCGGCGTGATCGTCCGCGGCATGCACCACTGGGGCGCCAGCCTCGTCATCGTGATGATGTTCCTGCACACCCTGCGCGTCTTCTTCACCGGGGCCTACAAGCACCCGCGTGAGATGAACTGGGTAGTCGGGATGCTCATCTTCTTCGTCATGCTGGCCCTCGGGTTCACGGGGTACCTCTTGCCGTGGGACCAGAAGGCATACTGGGCAACGGTGGTCGGCGTCAAGATCGCCGGTTCCGTGCCGCTCATCGGGCCGTACATCGAAACCTTCCTCAAGGGCGGCGACGTTCTGGGGGCCCAAACGCTGGCGCGCTTCTTTGCCATCCACGTCTTCTTCCTGCCGGGGGTTCTGCTTGCGCTGATGGGCGTGCACTTCATCCTCATCCGCCGGCAAGGCATTTCCGGTCCGCTATGATGCGCACGGCAAGCAGCGAAGGAGGGAAAACGTAAGATGGCAGGCCGTCACGACAAGGACGTGGCGTACGTTGGTGATTCACGGGTTGTAAAGCGGCGCGGCGGACCCCTGACGCCGCCGGATTACAGCGAGTTCCCCGGCAAAACCGAACCCTTTTACCCGAACTTTTTGCTGAAGGAATGGATGGTGGCCGTTGTTTGCCTGGTCGCCTTCTTGGTGCTGACGATGGCCCATCCGTCGCCGCTGGAGGCGCCGGCCAACCCCAACGACACGAGCTACATTCCGCTGCCCGACTGGTACTTCTTCTTCCTGTACCAGCTCTTGAAGTATGAGTACACGTCGGGTCCGTATACGGTTGTGGGTACGATCCTGATCCCGGGACTGGCCTTTACGGCGCTGCTCCTGGCCCCGTGGCTGGACCGCGGTCCGAAGCGCCGGCCGAAGGATCGTCCGGTGGCCACCAGCCTGATGCTGCTGGCCCTGGCCGCCATCGTGTTCCTGACCTGGGCGGCAGTGGACGAACGCCAGAAGCACGTGGCCAGCCAAGGCGGCGGCAGCGGTGCCCCGACAGTGGACGTCAGCCCGGACGCGCCGGAGGGCGAAAAGATCTGGGCCAAGCAAACGTCCTGTCAGGGCTGCCACGGCGTCGATCTTAAGGGAAGCGGCTTTGCGCCAAGCCTGGAGCACGTCGGCAGCAAGTTGACGAAAGAAGAGATCATCGACATCATCAAGAACGGCAGAGGGCAAATGCCGCCGGGACAGTTCCAAGGCTCCGACGAGGAACTGGAGAAGCTGGCCGAGTGGCTGGCCGAGAAAAAATGAGGACCGCTGCCGATGGACGCAGCGGGCAAACCGGTCGGGTATCCCCGGCCGGTTTTTTGTTGCGCGGTCGAAAGGAGGAGGACAATGGACGGGAAGCAGAGGGATTGGCGGGCAAGGTGGCATGCGCTTGCCGCACGGCGCGACGTGATGGCCGCCCTGGTGGTCGTCAACCTCTTGGGCACGCTGTACGGGTACTACTGGTACCGCGAGCAATTGGCGGCGACGCCGCTCTGGCTGTGGCCGTTCGTTCCCGACTCGCCAACGGCCAGCGCCGCCTTTACCCTCGTGTTGGCCATGGCCCTCGCCGGCCGCTCAAGCGGCTGGGTGCAGGCCTTTGCCGCGGTGACGATGGTCAAGTACGGAATCTGGGCGCCGGCGGTCATCCTGACGACCGGCGCGCTCGGCGGTCCGATTCCATGGCAAAATTGGATGCTCGTGGCTTCCCACCTGGCCATGACCCTTGAAGCGCTGCTCTATGCGTTCCTCTACCGCGTCACGCCTCGGCAGTGGTGGGGCGTGGCGGCGTGGACGCTCCTGAACGACGCCGTCGATTACGGCCTGGATGTCCACCCGTGGATGGGCCCAACCCTGGAGCCCTATGATCATCTTGTGGGATGGGCGACGGTGGGGCTGTCGCTGGCCGCCGTCGTCGCCGCGCGACGCGCCACGGCAGCGTGGGCGCATGCGGACACCCCCTGAACGTCGCGCGAGAGCCGTACGGCGAAAACGGAACGGTCTAACCTTGTCCGTTCTCCCATAGAGTGTAGTGGCAAGGAGGGGGAGCGCGATGAGGGGATGGGTGCGGGTGATGTGCCTCTGGCTCTTCTTGTGGGGGAGTGGGGGTGGACTGTGGCTGGCGACCGCATCCGGCGAGGAGGCGGTGCGCGGCGATGCGCAGCAGCTGCTCAAGCACATCGAGCGCCTGACGGTGCGCGTGGAGCAGGACGTTCGCCAGGCGCGGTGGGAGGAGGCGCGCGCGCACTACGCCGAGCTGGCCGATGCGGTGGTTGCGCTGACGCGCCGGTTGCCGGCGTCCACCGAAGGGCTGCACGCGGTTTTCACAGCGGTTTTGGAGGGCAAGCGCACCTTCACCCGGGTCCGGCCCAACTCCGAGGCGATGCTGCGCGATGCCCTCCGCGTGCGCCTGGCCGCTGACGCGCTGCTCTCCCGCCAGCAGCCGTTGTGGAAGGAGTACCGCGCGGAAGTGGAGGGAGAGCTTCGCCAGCTCCGCAGCGGCGTCGTTTCCGGACGCGACTGGCTGAAGGCCTACCGCCGCCTCGCCGACATCTACGCCATCGTGCGGCCGGCGGTGGTTATCCAACAGCCTGCCGAAGACGTGGAAGCCCTCGATTCGCTCGTGCGCGTCCTCGACCGATCCGCTCCCCAGGTGGATCGGGCCGTGGTGTGGGAATTCCACAACCGGATGGCCCGCCTCTTCGAATTGGCGTACGAAACCTCTGCCACCCCCTGGCTGGGCCCGTCGTCCGTCTACGCTGTCGTGACGGTGATCGCGGCCGTCGTCTTCACCGTGCTCGGCTATGTGGCGTGGTACCGCTATCGGCTGGAACACCGGCCGTGAAGGCGCGCTTCATCCCTCAATCGGACGCTTGTGCTCATCGAGGGTAAACCCTTCGCCATGCACGTCGCGGACATCCTGAATGGCGACGAAGGCGTAGGGGTCAACCTGATGGACCAGGGCTTTCAACCGCTGGATTTCGTTCCGGCTGACGACCACATAGAGGACGTCACGCTCCGCTCCCGTATAGCCACCCTTGCCCTTGAGGAGCGTGGCGCCGCGCTCCATCTCGTGCAGGATGCGACGGGCAATCTCCGCCGTGGCCTCCGAAACGATGATCGCCGCTTTGGCCGAATAGGCCACCTCCTGCACGAAGTCGATCACCCGCGCGCCGACGAAGACGGCCACCAACGTGTACATGGCCTTTTCCCGCCCGATGTAGTACGCCGACGCGCCGATGACGAACAGGTCGAACAGGAACATCGTCCGCCCGATCGTCCAGCCGAGGTATTTCTGCGCCAGGCGGGCGAGGATGTCTACCCCGCCGGTTGTGCCGCCGTACCGGAAGACCAGGCCCAGCCCCAGACCGACGGTGACACCGGCGTACAGCGCGGCGAGGAGAAGATCCCCGTGCAGCGGCTCGCGAAAGTCTTCAAACACCCACAAGAAGACCGACACGGCGGTGACCCCGTAGATGGTGTAGATCATGCTCGTGCGCCCGAGCACCTTCCACCCGATGAAAAAGAGGGGCAGGTTCAACAGCAAGTTGACAACACCCGGATCAAAGCCGAAGATGTAGTTGGCGAGGAGGGTGATGCCGGTAAACCCCCCTTCGGCCAACCCGTTGGCTATGGTGAAGTAGTTGAGGCCGAAGGAAAAGATGGCACATCCTACCGTGATGGCGAGGAGATTTTTGAGCCGAATGCCCACGGCGTGTTCCCCCATTGGATGCGAAAATGGTCGAACGAAACCGAAAATGGAAACAGCCATTATTATAGCGTGGCGCCGCTTTTGGGGGCAAGGCCGGGTGCACAGGCGCTCACCCCTCGCTCGCCCCGTTACAGAGAATGGATTCGAGGGAAGGAAACGGTTTGGTCTGCCCCTCCGTCCTCTGCTACGATGATGGAAGAAGAGAAGGAAGAAAGGAAAGGAATGGGGTTATGGGCGCCAAAACGCTCAAGCAAATCCAGGAAGAAGTGGACGCGTACATCGGCCAGTTTCGCGAAGGCTATTTTTCGCCGCTGGCCATGCTCGCCCGCATGGCGGAAGAAGTGGGGGAACTGGCCCGCGAAGTAAACCACCGGTACGGGGAAAAGCCGAAGAAGACAAGCGAACCCGAAGGCTCGATCGCCGAGGAGCTGGGGGACATTTTCTTCATTGTCGTCTGCTTTGCGAACTCCCTGGGCATCGACCTGCAAGAGGCGTACGAACGCATCATGGACAAGTTCCGCACGCGCGATCGCGACCGGTGGACGCCAAAGGAACCGCAGCGGGGGGATGACCGATGACGGACAAGCCGATTCGCGTGGCCGTGGCCGGAGCAAAGGGACGGATGGGGCGCGAAGTGGTGAAGCTGCTCGTGCAGGAGTCCGATTTTGCCTTTGTTGTCGGCATCGACGCGCGCCTCGATGGGGTGGACGTCGGCACGACCATCGGGCTGGGCGAACTGGGTGTGCCCTTTGTGCGCGACCTGGAGCGCGCCCTCGACGTGTACAAGCCCGATGTGCTCGTCGATTTCACCACCCCCGCGGCGGTGCGCCGGCACGTTGAGGTGGCCTTGGACCGCGGCGTGCGCCCGGTGGTCGGGACCACGGGCCTCAGCGAGGCGGAGGTCGAGGAGCTGGCGCGCCGCGCCCAGATGCGCGGCGTGGGCGGCGTCATTGCCCCCAACTTTGCCATCGGGGCCGTGCTGATGATGAAATTTGCCCAGATGGCGGCCAAGTACCTCCCGCACGTGGAAATCATCGAGCTGCATCACGACCAGAAGCTGGACGCGCCTTCGGGAACGGCCCTGAAGACGGCCGAAGGGATCCAACGGGTGCGGGCGGAGTTTCGCCAGGGCCATCCCGACGAAACGGAGCTGCTGGAAGGGGCGCGCGGGGCGTACGTCGGCGGCTTCCGCATCCACAGCGTACGGCTGCCGGGGCTCGTCGCCCACCAGGAGGTGCTGTTTGGGGGCGAGGGGCAACTGCTCACCATTCGCCACGACGCGCTGAGCCGTTCCTGCTTCATGCCCGGCGTGGCGCTGGCCATTCGCCGGGTCATGACCCTCGACCGCCTGGTGTACGGGCTGGAGCATCTGCTCGATTGAGCCCGGGGATCGGAGGGAACAGACGGTGCGCATCGCGCTCATCGCCCATGACCGAAAAAAGGATGAACTGGTCAATTTCGTGCTGGCGTACCGCCACATCTTTGCCCGGCACACGCTGTATGCCACAGGCACGACGGGGAAACGGATCGCGGACGAGGTGGGCTTGCCCGTGCACCGGTTCCGGTCGGGGCCCCTCGGCGGCGACCAGCAAATCGGCGCCTTGGTGGCCGAAAACCGCATCGACCTCGTCCTCTTTTTCCGCGATCCGCTCACGGCGCAGCCCCACGAGCCGGATATCATGGCCTTGATGCGGCTGTGCGACGCCTACGGCGTGCCGCTGGCCACCAACCTGGGCACGGCGGAGATCCTCGTCCGCAGCCTTGAACAGGGCGATTTCGCCTGGCGCCAGGTGGTGGAGCCGGGGACGGCGCCGCCCGTCGAGGTGCCGCAGCTGAAGAGGGAGGACGAGAACCCGTGAGCGTGGACGTGCTGGCCTTCGGGGCCCATCCCGATGACGTGGAGATCGGCATGGGCGGGACGCTCGCCCTCTGCGCGCGCCGCGGTCTTGTGACGGCCATCTGCGACCTGACGCGGGCCGAGCTGTCGTCGAACGGCACCGTGGAGACGCGACAGGTCGAAGCGGAGGAGGCGGCGCGCGTCCTCGGCGTGGCCGTGCGCGAAAACGCGGGCCTGGCCGATCGCGGGTTTCGCGTGAACGAGGAGACGGTGGCCACGGTGACGGCGATCATCCGGCGCCTCAAGCCGCAGGTCGTGTTTGCCCCCTACGAGGAGGATCGCCATCCGGATCACCGGCTGTGCAGCCAGCTGGTGCAGGAAGCGGTGGCCAACGCCGCCCTCCGGCGGTACGCGCCGCCGGGGTGTCCGGAGGAGCCCCATCGGGTTGCCGCGCTGTACTTTTACCTCATCCACGGCTACGCGAAGCCGTCCTTTGTGGTGGACATCAGCGAGACGCAATCCCTCAAGGAAACGGCGCTTTTGGCCTACCGCAGCCAGTTTGTCGCTGCACCGGGACGCGTCGCCACCCCGCTCAACCAGGGCTTCCTCGACGCGCTGCGGGCGCGGGACCGCTGGTTTGGCCACGTGGCCGGCGTCACGTACGGCGAGGGGTTTGTCAGCGCGGTGCCGGTGGTGGTCGACGTCGGCGCGTGGAAGCGCAGCCGCTGAAGGGGGGATCGGCGTTTGCGCATCGGGATCACCTGTTACCCAACCTTGGGCGGTTCGGGCGTGGTGGCCACCGAATTGGGCAAACTGTTAGCAGAACGCGGCCACGAGGTCCATTTCATCACGTCGAGCGTGCCCTTTCGGTTGGGGCGGTTCATGAAAAACGTCTACGTGCACGAGGTGGAGGTCGTCCAGTACGACGTGTTTCGCCATCCGCCGTACGACCTCGCCCTGGCGGCGCGGATGGCCCAAGTGGCGCGGCTGGTGGGGCTCGACCTCTTGCACGTCCACTATGCGGTGCCCCACGCCATCAGCGCCTATCTGGCCAAGCAGATGGTCGGGCCGGCGCTCAAAGTGGTCACCACCCTGCACGGAACGGACATCACCGTGCTCGGGTACGACCAGACGATGAAATGCGTCATCCGCTTCGGCATTGAGCAAAGCGATGCCGTCACCGCCGTGTCGGACAGCCTGGTGGAGGAAACGCGACGCCTCTTGCACGTGGACAAGCCGATCCGGCGCATCTACAACTTCGTCGACACGCGTGTCTACGACCGGCGGGACGCCTCGGACCTCCGCCGGGAGTGGGCGCCGCGCGGCGAAGCCGTCTTGATCCACATCTCCAACTTTCGCCCCGTCAAGCGGCCGGTCGACGTCGTCGAGGTGTTCGCCCGCGTAAGGCGCACGCTTCCGGCCAAGCTTGTGCTGATCGGGGAAGGCCCCCAGCTCCCCCTTGTCCAGGAGCGGCTTGCGGCCGAAAACCTGCACCGCGACGTCCTCTTCCTCGGCAGGCAGGCCGATGTGGCCCCGCTCCTGTCGGCGGCCGACCTGCTTTTGCTGCCGTCGGAGAAGGAAAGCTTTGGCCTCGTCGCGCTGGAGGCGATGGCCTGTGGCGTGCCGGTCATCGCCACCCGGACCGGGGGCCTGCCCGAGGTGGTGGTGGACGGGGAATGCGGCTTCTTGTCGCCCGTGGGCGACGTGGCCAAAATGGCCGCCGACGCGCTGACGCTGCTCGCCGACCGTGATCTCTATGCGCGCTTTAGCGCAAACGCCCGCCGACGGGCGCACGAGCGGTTTGCCGCCGAGCGGATCTGCGACGAGTATGAGGCGCTGTACAGGGAAGTGGTGGAAGCGCCAGCCCAACAAGAGAGGGTTTGACGGGCGTCCTCTCGTATTCATAAACGGCGGAAACGTTTGAAGTTCTGGATCAGCTTGGAAAGCAAAACGAAAAGCCCGAACGCCGTGCGCATGGCGTCACCTCCCCAATTCTCATTATTCCTCAAGACCAGGGGTGGGTGTAACCGCTCCGGCGCGCGGCTTTGCCGCGTTTGGACGCGGGGCCCGGACGCGCAGCGCGACCGGGGACGCGAACCGAACCTTAGTATGCGCGGGAAGGCGGGGATGGCCATGCGAGAGGATTTGGAAGCGGCCGGCCGCCGCGTGCTGGAACGGCTGGAGGAAGCCGGTTACGTGGCATACTTTGTCGGCGGGTACGTGCGCGACCGCCTGCTCGGCCGCCCCATTCACGACATCGACATCGCCACCAGCGCCCGGCCGGAAACGGTGATGGCGCTCTTTCCGGACAGCCTCCCCACCGGCATTCGCCACGGCACGGTAACGGTTCGCATGGGCGACCATGCCTTTGAAGTGACCACCTTTCGTGTCGAACGAGGGTACAGCGACGCCCGCCACCCCGACGAAGTCGTTTTCGTCGACCGCATCGAGGAGGACCTGGCCCGGCGCGACTTCACCGTCAACGCCATGGCCCTCGATCGGCGCGGGCGGCTGGTCGACCCCTTTGGCGGCCGGGAGGACCTGGCGGCGCGGCGCATTCGCTGCGTCGGCGACCCGATGCGGCGCTTCTCCGAGGATGGCTTGCGTCTCGTGCGTGCCGTCCGCTTTGCCGTGCAGCTCGATTTCGCCATCGAGCCGCGCACGTGGGAGGCGCTTCAGGCGTGCCGCGAAACCTTGAGCCCGGTGGCCCACGAGCGCATCGCCGACGAACTCGACAAGATCATGGCCAGCCCGAATCCCGGCCGCGGGTTTGCCCTGTTGTTCGAAAGCCGGCTGTTTGCCGCCGACGACCTGGCCCCGTACCTGGCCCCGCCGGCATGGCCCGATCTGGCGGCGCTGGCGGTGCCCGAGGGGCGTGAGACGCGGTGGGCCCTGCTGGCGCTTTTGCTGGGCTGGACGGAACACCAGGCGGAAGCCTTTGCCCGCGCCCTGCGCTTTTCGCGGGAGCGGCTGGACGCGATCACGACCCTCGTGGGCCTCGCGCGGCAGGGGTGCCCCGGCGAAGGCGAGGCGCGCCAATGGCGGGAACTCCTGCTCGCGCACGGCCTGGCGCATGGTCTGGCGCTGGCCGACCTCTGCGCGGCGCGAAAGGCAGCAGGGGGGCCGGATGCCCTGACGCAGGGAAGGGCGGCCGCCGCGCGCCTTCGCGAGCGGGTCCGCGCGATTTATGCCGCCATGCCCGTCCACAATCTCAAGGAGCTGGCCGTGAACGGGCGCGATCTCGTCAAGGCCGTCGGGCGACCGCCGGGGCCGTGGGTGGGCCGGCTGCTCAATGAGCTGCTCGTGCGTGTGGCCCACGGCGAGCTGCCCAACGACAAGGACCGTTTGCTGGCGTACGCGAGGGAAAGAGGCGACGGAACATGATCAACGAGGAGCTGATCCGGCATCTGAAGGCGGCGCGCGGCCAGTTTGTGTCCGGCGAGGAGCTAAGCCGCCTGCTCGGCGTTTCGCGCACGGCCATCTGGAAGCACATCGAAGAGCTCCGCCAGGCGGGCTACCGCGTCGAGGCGGTGCGCAGAGCCGGGTACCGCCTCGTCGCGGCGCCCGATCGCCTGTATCCGGTGGAGCTGCAGGACGGGCTGGCCACCAAGCGCTTTGGACGGGAAGCGGTCTATTTCGACGCCATCGCCTCGACGCAGAACGAGGCCCATCGCCGCGCCGAAGCGGGGGCACCGGAAGGGCTGGTCGTCATCGCCGACGTGCAGACGGGCGGGCGGGGTCGGCTTGGGCGCTCGTGGCATTCCCCGCCGGAGACGGGGATCTGGATGAGCCTGGTGTTGCGCCCGGACGTGCCGCTTCCGCGCGTCCCGCAACTGACGCTGGTGGCCGCCGTGTCCCTGGCCGACACCCTCGCCGCATGCACCGGGCTTTCCGTCGGCATCAAGTGGCCCAACGACCTCCTCGCAGGCGGCCGCAAGGTGTGCGGCATCCTGACCGAATTGGCCGCCGAGGCCGACCGCGTCCATTACGTCATCCTGGGCATCGGCCTCAACGTCAACCAGACGGAGGAAGACTTCCCGCCGGAACTGCGCGCGCGAGCCGGTTCCCTGGCCATGGCCGCGGGGCGGTCGTTTTCGCGCGTCGCCCTGGCCCAGCGCATG
The DNA here is from genome assembly GCF_014646935.1 of Calditerricola satsumensis. Classification (GTDB taxonomy): domain Bacteria; phylum Bacillota; class Bacilli; order Calditerricolales; family Calditerricolaceae; genus Calditerricola; species Calditerricola satsumensis. Next base: position 29,566 of record NZ_BMOF01000010.1, read on the forward strand.
CTCGAAGGGCTGGAAGCCGACTACGACGATTACCTGCAAAAGGGCTTTGCCCCCTTCAAGCGCCGCTGGGAGGCGCGGGCTGTCTCCCTTGGCCAGCGTGTTGTCGCCCGCACGCCCGGGGGCGATTTCGTCGGCATCGCCCGGGGGATCGACGACGACGGCGCGCTGCTGTTGGAACAGGCCAACGGAGCCCTTCGCAAAATCTATTCTGCGGACCTCGACCTCTAGGCCTAACGCTGTGCCCCAATTGTGATTTTTGTTATACTAGAGGGGAAGCAGGCGGTATCCAGCGGGAACCGCACTGCTCGACGCGGTGAGCTTTGACCTCTTTCTAACGAAAACCGCATACCGTCTGCGCACATCTGCTCTGAGCCTGTCAAGGACCGAGACAGAGAAGCGCGGCGTTCGACCGTCCTTCTCCCGTTTCGGCGAGAAGGTTTTTTTGTCCTTGCCGGCCAGAGCGCCGAGGGGGCGAATGCGATGAACACGGTCACCGTCAGCACGCTGAAAGCGCTGAAGCAGGAGAAGCGGCCGATCGTCATGGTGACGGCCTACGATTACCCGACGGCCAAGCTCGTCGACGAGGCCGGCGTGGACGTGATCCTGGTCGGCGACTCGCTGGGCATGGTCGTGTTGGGCTACGACTCGACCATCCCCGTCACGCTGGAGGACATGGTCCACCACACGCGCGCCGTGGCGCGGGGCGCCAAGCGGGCGCTGATCGTCGCCGACATGCCGTTTCTGACCTATCACGGCACGCGCGAGGAGACGCTGAAGAACGCCGGCCGCCTGATTCAGGAGGGCCACGCCCACGCGGTCAAAATGGAGGGCGGGGAGGAGATCCTGCCCGCCGTGCGCGCCTGTGTACAGGCCGGCATTCCCGTGATGGGCCACCTGGGCCTCACCCCGCAGGCCGTGCACCAGCTCGGCGGGTACAAGGTGCAGGGCAAAGACCTCGCCTCGGCGCGCAAGATCGTCGAGGACGCCAAGCGGCTGGAGGAGGCCGGCGCCTTCGCCATCGTCCTCGAGTGCGTACCCGAGGCCCTGGCGCGGCTGGTCACGGAAACGGTTTCGGTGCCGACGATCGGCATCGGCGCCGGGGCGGCCTGCGACGGGCAGGTGCTGGTGTTCCATGATCTGGTTGGTTTTGCCAGCGACCTGAAGCCGAAATTCGTCAAGCAGTACGCCGACATCGGCCGCGACATCCGCGCCGCGGTGGCGCGCTACGCCGAAGAGGTGCGCGCGCGGCGCTTTCCCGGGCCGGAGCACACCTTCTCCATGGCCGACGGCGTGGTAGAGCGCCTGTACGGGGAGATGGTGCGATGAAGGTGGTCAAGCGCATTGACGAGGTGCGCGCTGCGGTGCGCCAGGCGCGCCAGGAAGGGAAACGGATCGGCTTTGTTCCGACGATGGGCTACCTGCACGAAGGGCATCTCTCCCTCATCGACCGCGCGCGGGAGATGACCGATTACGTCGTCATGAGCATCTTCGTCAACCCGCTGCAGTTTGGCCCGAACGAGGACTACGATCGCTACCCGCGCGACCTGGAGCGGGACGAGCGGATGGCGCGCCAGCGGGGGGTGGATCTCCTGTTTGCCCCCGACGTGGCCGAGATGTACCCCGAGCCGATCAAAACGACGGTGCACGTGGCCGACCTGAGCGCGCCCCTGTGCGGCGCGTCCCGTCCCGGTCACTTCGACGGCGTGGCCACCGTGGTGCTGAAGCTGTTTCACATCGTTCAGCCCGACTACGCCTTTTTTGGCCTGAAGGACGCCCAGCAGGTGGCGGTGGTCTCGCGCATGGTGCGCGACCTGAACGTCCCGGTGACCATCGTGCCCTGTCCCATCGTGCGCGAGGCGGACGGCCTGGCGATGAGCTCGCGCAACGTCTATCTGTCGCCGGAGGAACGCCGGCAGGCCACCGTGCTCTACGAAAGCCTGCAATGGGCGAAGGAGGCCGTGGCGACCGGCTTGCGCGACTGGGAGGCCCTCAAGCGCGGCGTGCGCGAACGCATCGCGCAAAAGCCGCTGGCGGAGATCGACTACGTCGACGTCCTGGCCTATCCCGATCTCGTCCCCCCGCGGGGCGTGCCGGGCGAACAGGTGCTGATCGCCGTGGCCGTGCGCTTCGGCCGCACGCGGCTCATCGACAACGCCCTCGTCACCCTCGAGTGAGGCCCGAAAGGGGGAAACGCCCATGTTTCGCACGATGATGAAGGCGAAAATCCATCGCGCCACGGTGACGGAGGCCAACCTCAACTACGTCGGCAGCATCACCATCGACGCCGACATCCTCGACGCGGTGGACATCCTGCCCAACGAAAAGGTGCAGGTGGTGAACAACCACAACGGCGCGCGCTTCGAGACGTACGTGATTCCCGGACCGCGCGGCAGCGGGGTGATCTGCCTGAACGGTGCGGCGGCCCGCCTCGTCCAGCCCGGCGACGTCATCATCATCATCTCCTACGCCCTCATGACCGACGAGGAAGCCCGCCGCCACCGCCCGCGCATCGCCATCATGGGCGAGGGAAATCGCATCGTCGAGCTCATCGGCGTCGAGGAGCACGCCGTGGTCAAGTAGCGCCTGTGGGCGCATGGTCCCCACTTCCCGGGCACAGACTGTGGACAAGAATGGGTTCCGGGAGGTGGGGGCTTGTGCTTATGGACGCCTTTTTCGACGCCATGCTGGAAGCCCTGGGACGCATCGAACGGGCATGGGCGACCGGAGACCCGGCCAAGCGGGCCCGGTTGGCCGAGGAGTTGGCCGCGTTGCGCGCGCTCAATGACCGCATCGTGGACCGGTGGCTCGAAGTGGAAGAGGCGCTGAGCCTGCTCGAAGGGGCGGTGAAGGGGGCAACCCACCCCGCGGCACAAGGGGCCAAGGCGCAGGCCCCACCCGCCGCTCCGCATCCGGGGAAGGCAAAAGGCGCGCACCCGGCAAACGGGATCGCTCCAAACGGCTCCCCCGAGGAGCGCGAGGGGCAGCAACCGTGGTTTCGCCAGGGCCTCGGCTATTTCAACCTGTTCATGTTTGATCAGGCGGAGGCCTGTTTTCGCCGCGCCGTGGCCGAGCACCCCGACGAAACCGTGATCCGCCTGTTCTTGGCGTGCACGCTGCTGTACACCGGCGCGTGGGCCGAGGCGGCCGAACGCTTTGCCGAACTGCTCCGAGCGCCGGACGCGAAGATCCGGGCGGTCAGCTGGAACGGCTTGGGCTGCCTGGCCGGCATGCGCGGCCAATATCGCGAGGCGCGGGACTGCTTCCGCAACGCCCTTCGCTGTCAGGACACGCCCGTGGTCCGCTACAACTTGGCCGTCGCCCTCCTGCATTCCCATTCTCCCGCCGAAGCCATCTCCTTGCTGGAACCGCTCGTGCGCGAGGACCCGCGCGATTGGGATGCCGCCTTGCTGCTTTTGCGGGCCTACCTGCGCGCAGGCAAACGGGAGAGTGCGGAGCGCCTCGGGTCACAGCTTTTGGCCGGGCAGTCGCCGCCGGCCGTCTTGAAGCAGGTGGCCGCCTGCCTCGAGGCGAACGGGCTGTACGGCGAGGCGGCCGACTGCTACCGCGCGGCGCTGGCCTACGACCGGCGGGACGCCGAGGCCCTGCATGGCCTGGGGTGGACGCTGTGGTTGGCCGGCCGCCCCGAGGGCATGGGCGTGTTGCAGAAGGCCCTGTCGCTGACGCGCCATCCCGACCACCACTTTTCCTACGCGTGGGTGCTCCTGCACAGCGGCGATGACCGAAGGGCCGAGCGGGTGGTTCGCGGCATCCTCGCCCGGCATCCCGATCACGTGCTGGGCCTGTCCACGCTCGTGATCCTCCTCATGCGCCGCGGCGAGCGCAGGAAGGCGCGCGTGCTGTGCGAGAAACTGCTGGTCCAGCCCACGATGGCGGCCCAGGCCCTCGGGAACTACCACGCGGGGCATCTGGCCCTCATGGACGGCGCCTTTGCCGAGGCCGCCGGGCGTTTCGACCGCGCCGTGGCCCTCGACCCGACGCTGGTGGAAGGCTACGTTTACCAGGGCCTGGCGCATCTTCTCAACGACGACGTCCCCGGCGCGCGCCGCGCGTGGGAACAGTACCTGGCGTCCGTTCACGGGCTGGGGCCCTCGCTGGCCCCTCCGCCGGCATGACGGCGCGCGCATTTCCCCAGGGTTCGGGATCGCGCGGCAAACGGGGCAATCTGCGGATCAAGGGGGGAATGCCGCATGGGCGCGGTCGTCCGCATGGTGCTCGTGCTGGTGGCCATCGGGGGGCTGGCCGGCGGGTGGGCCCAGCCGGTCGCCGCGCCTCGTCCCGTCGCCCAGCCGGAAGTCGACTGGACGGGGCTGAAGGTAACCTTTTTGCCCATCGGGCAGGGCGAGGCCACGTTGCTCCAATGGTCCAGCGGGGAGACGGCCCTCATCGACACGGGGATGGCCGAGGTGCGGGCGCGCCTCTTCGCTTCTCTCGAGGAGGCGGGGGTGCGGCGGCTCAACTGGCTGATCCTTTCCAGCGACATGCCCGAGGTCGCCGGCAACGCCCAGGCCGTTCTCGACGCCTACCCCGTCGAGGCGCTGGTGTTCCCCGCCCTGACGCGCCAGGTGGTGCTGCCGAAGCGCATTCCCGCGGGCGTCCGCCTCGTGGGGCTCACCGCCGGGCAGCGCCTGCACCTCGGCGACGGCACCGCCCTAACTGCGCTCCATCCCCGCCAGATGCTCTCCCTTTCCCCCCAAAACAACGCCTTGGTGTTTCGTCTCACGCACGGCGACACGCGCTTTCTGTTCACCGGCTCGATCCACGCCGAAGCGGAAAAGGCCATTCTGGAGGCGGAAACCGATCTGGCTGCCGCCGTGCTGAAGGTGAGCGATTGCGGCAGCGCGCAAGGGTCGCACCCCGATTTCCTGGCGGCGGTCGACCCCGAGGTGGCCGTCGTGTTTTCGCGGGGCGAGGGAGAGGATTTCGGTCGAGAAGACGTGCTCGAGCGGCTGTCGGACTCGTGGGCCGAGATCTACCAGCCGTCCCGCCACGGAGCGGTCGCCGTGATCACCGACGGGACCCAGTATCAGGTCGTTCTTGGCCGTCTGCGCGCCGGACAGCAGGATTCGGCGCCGGAAAAAGAGAAACACGGTAGGTGACACGGGATTCGCGACAAAGGAGGAACGGTCGCCTTGAAAGCCCCCAAGATCTCCGACGCCGTGATCCGGCGCCTGCCGGTCTACCTCCGCTACCTGACCTACCTCGACAGCCTGGGCGTGAAAACCGTTTCCTCCCAGGAGCTCGGCGAAAAACTGGGCATGAATCCGGCGCAGATCCGCAAAGACCTGGCCCATTTCGGCGAGTTTGGCTGCAAAGGCGTGGGCTATGACGTGCCGTATCTCATCGAGAAGATTCGCCAGATTTTGAAATTGGACCGCCCGATTCCCCTCTGCCTGGTCGGCGCCGGCCACCTCGGCCACGCCCTGTGCCACTACACCATGTATCGCCAGGACAACTTGCGCATCGTGGCCGTGTTTGACAACGATCCGGCCAAGATCGGCCGCGAGATCGGCGTGCTGCGCATCCAGCCCATCGAAGAATTGCCCGACACGGTCAAGGCCAAGGGCATTCGCATTGGCATCATCGCCGTCCCGGCCGACGCCGCGCAACGCGTGGCCGATTTGCTCGTCGAGGCGGGGATCGAGGCGATCCTCAACTTTGCTCCGGTCAACCTGCGCGTCAAGGAAGGGGTGCGGGTGCACCACGCCGACGTCACCCTGGAGCTCCACAGCTTGGCCTACTACCTCCCCTAGGTTTCCAGCGCCTCCTTCGCATAGCGCGCGCCTGCCGCACCGAGACTACGGGGTGAGAGGTGACGCGCGTGCACACGGTGTGGAAAGGATCGATCAGCTTCGGTTTGGTCAACATCCCCGTGCGCCTGTTTGCGGCCACGGAAGAGAAGGACATCCGCTTTCGCTACCTGCACAAGACGTGCCACACGCCAATCGAATACGTGCGGCGCTGTCCCCATTGCAACGAGGACGTGGCGTGGGACGACATCGTGCGCGGCTACGAGTACGAGCCGGGGAAGTTCGTCATCCTCACCGAGGAAGACGTCAGCGCCGTCCAGCCCGAAGCGCGCAAAGCGATCGAAATCCTCGATTTTGTCAACCTGTCCGAGATCGATCCCGTCTACTTCGACAAGTCCTATTACCTCTCGCCCGCCGAAAACGGGGAAAAGGCGTACGCCCTCCTGCGCCGCGCCATGGAGGAGACGGGAAAAATCGCCATCGCCCGCGTCACGATGCGCGCCAAGGCGTCGCTGTGCGCTGTGCGGGTCTTCCGCGACGCCCTGGTCCTCGAGACGCTGTTTTATCCCGATGAGGTGCGCAGCATCCGGCTGGTGCCCAATCTCCCGGTCGAAGCCGACCTGAACGAAAAGGAAGTGCGCATGGCCGTGCAGCTGGTGGAACACCTGTCGGCCCCCTTTGAGCCGGAGAAGTACACCGACACGTACCGCGAGGCCCTGCGCGCGTTGATTGCCAAGAAGATCGAAGGGGAAGAGGTGAAGGTGGCCCCTGCCCCGCGCCCGGCCAACGTGGTCGACCTGATGGCGGCCTTGCAGGCGTCGCTGGAGGCCACCCAAAAGGACGCGCCCCCGGCAAAGCGCGCAACCCGCCGGCGAAAGAAGGCGACCGGATAATGGCGCGCCGATCGAGCCGGCCATCGGCGGAAGCGGCCATGCCCTTTGCCCCCATGGAACCGATCCTGAGCCGTTCCTTGCCGCGCGACCCGGCCTACGTGTACCAGGTGAAATGGGACGGCGTGCGGCTTTTGGCCGACGTGGCTCCCGACGGCGTCCGCTTGTGGTCGAAAAAGGGGGTCGACGTCACCCTGGCGTTTCCCGAGCTGGTGGCGGCCCTCGCGCCGCTGGGGCGGCGGCGCCGGTGGCTCGACGGCGAGGCGGTCGTCCTCAATGGGGAGGGCCGTCCGTCCTTTGCCGATGTGGTGCGCCGCATCCGGGTCCGCCACGCGGACAAAGCGCAAGGGTACGCCCGCACGTTGCCGGCGCGCTACGCGGTGTTCGACTGCCTGCGCGACGGGGAGGCGGTGCTGTTTGCCCAGCCGTGGGAGGTGCGCCAGGAGTATTTACATAATCTTATTCCGGTAAACTCCGAGGCCCTGTTTGCGGTGGAAACCTTTGCCGACGGGATGGCGCTGTGGACGCGCGTGGTCGCCCGCGGCGAGGAGGGGGTGGTGGCCAAGCGCCGCCATGGCCTCTATGTGCCGGGGAAACGGCACGGTGACTGGGTGAAGGTGAAGGCCAGCCGCGAGGGCGTGTTTGCTGTCGTGGGCCTGGTGGAACACAGCGGCCGCGTCCGCTCCGTGCTCCTCGCCGAGCGAACCGCCGACGGCGCATGGGCGTATGTCGGACGCGTGGCATCCGGCCTCTCGGAGCGGGAGCGGCGGCTCCTGGCCTCCGGCACGGCCCACCTCGTCACCGAAAGCCCGCCGTTTCGCGGGGCAGTGGAACGGCAGCGCGGCGAGCGGGTGCGCTGGCTCGTCCCGCATCTTGCCGCCTGCGTGCAGTACCGCGAAAAGACGCCCGACGGCCGCTTGCGCCACCCCAAGCTGGTGGGGTTCGTCGTCCCGCCGCCCGATTGGACGGGGGACGGGGAGGAGCAATGAACCGCAGATCGCCCCTGGCGAAACGCGCGAAGCCCGTGAGGAACGCCGAGCTGGCCGACGTGACGCTGACGAATCCGGACAAGCTGCTGTGGCCCGAAGAGGGGATCACGAAGCGCGACTACCTGGCGTACCTCTTCGCCGTGGCCAAGCCGCTCCTTGCCTACACGCGTAACCGGGCCCTCACGGTGATCCGCTATCCCGACGGCGTGCATGGCGAATCCTTCTACCAGAAGAACGCGCCGTCCTATGCGCCGCCCTGGATCCCGCGCCGGCAGGTGGGCGACGTGGACGCCATTCTGCTCAACGACCTGCGCACGCTCCTGTGGCTCGGCAACCAGGCGGCCTTGGAGTTTCACGTCCCCTTTCATGAGGTGGACGATCCGGACCATCCGCTGGAGCTGACCTTTGACCTCGACCCCTCCGTTCCCGGCTTTGCCGCCGTGGTGGAGACGGCGCTGCGCCTCAAAGAGGTGACCGATCGCCTCGGCCTGCCCACGTACGTCAAAACGTCGGGAGCCACCGGCCTCGCGGTGTACATCCCCCTCGAGCGGCGGTATACCTACGCCGAGACGCGGCAGGTGGCCGCCTTTTTGGCCCGCTACCTTGCCGAGCGGTACCCGCGCCTCGTCACCGTCGCGCGGCGCGTCCGCGATCGCGGCACCAAGGTCTACGTCGACTACCTCCAGCACGGCAAAAGCCGCACCCTCCCCGCACCGTATTCGCCGCGCGGCCGCACCGAGGCCACCGTATCGGCGCCGGTGACGTGGGAGGAGCTGGCGCGCGGCGCCCAGCCCGCCGACTTTACGATCAAAACCGTGCCCGCGCGGCTCAGCCAGATCGGGGACCCCTTTGCCCCGGTGACCGCATCGGCGAATCGCGCCAACCTCGACGAGATCCTGGATTTCCTCAAGCGACAACCCCTCTCCCGGTAAGTCCGGCCGCCCGTCCTGCGGCGGGCGCCTTGGGGACAGCGCCGGCATCCTCTCCAGCCGGATTGAACCGCGCTTCCCGCTTGACCGCCCGGCGGGCCTCTGGTTAAATAGGGGTGCACGTCAACGGGAAAGGGGATCCGCGGTGAAAACGCTCATCTACGGGGTAACGGTGATCACGGCCAACGCCGCCTTCGACGTGATCCCGAACGGCGCCGTGGCCTTTGAAAACGGCGTCATCACGTACGTCGGGCCCACGCCCGACGAAAAGGCGCGGGCGGCCTACGACGAGGTCCTTGACGGCCGCGGAGGTGTGGTGCTGCCGGGGCTCATCAACACCCACTGCCACGCGGCGATGGCCCTCCTCCGCGGCTACGCCGACGACCTGCCGCTTCAGGCGTGGCTGGAGGAGAAGATGTGGCCCCTCGAGGCGCGCTTTACGGCCGAACATGTGCGCTGGGGGAGCCTGCTGGCCATCGCCGAGATGCTGAAAACGGGAACGACCACCTTCGTCGACATGTACGACCACATGGACGAGGTGGCCCGCAATGTGGAAGAGACGGGCATCCGCGCCGTCCTGTGCCGCGGCGTCATCGGCTTGTGCCCCCGCGAGGTCCAGGTGGCCAAGCTGGAAGAGGCCAAAGCCTTCGCTCGCGCCTGGCGCGGAGCGGCGGACGGGCGCATCACCACGATGATGGCCCCGCACGCGCCCTACACCTGCCCGCCAGACTACATCCGCGAGATCGTCGACGCCGCTGCAGAGCTGGACGTGCCCGTGCACATCCACCTGTCCGAAACGGCGCGCGAGGTGGAACAAAACGTCCGCGACTACGGCGTGCGCCCGGTGGAGCACCTGCGCCGGCTCGGCGTCTTCGATCGGCCGACCCTCGTCGCCCACGCCGTGCACCTGACCGACGAGGAGATCGCCATCCTGGCCGAACACGGCGTCAAGGTGTCCCACAACCCGGGCTCCAACCTCAAGCTGGCCAGCGGGATTGCCCCGGTGCCCAAACTGCTGGCCAAGGGCGTCACCGTGTCGCTGGGCACCGACAGCGCGGCCTCCAACAACAACCTCGACCTCTTTGAGGAGATGCGCCTGGCCGCGCTCCTCCACAAGGGCCACACTCAGGATCCGCTGGCCGTGCCGGCGGCGGAAGCGCTGAAGATGGCGACGATCTACGGCGCCGACGCCGTCTTCCAGCGCGACCGCATCGGGTCGCTGGAGGTGGGCAAGCGGGCCGACCTTGTCCTCCTCGACACCCGGGCGCCGCATTGGCACCCGCACTACGATCCGGTCTCCCACGTCGTGTACGCGGCCCGCGCGTCGGATGTCCGGCGTGTCTACGTGGATGGGCGGCTGGTGGTGGAAAACGGGGTGTGCCTGACGATCGACGAGGAACGCGTCCGGTACGAAGCCAGCCGCCTGGCGGCCGAATTGACGGGCCGGTCGCTCTTCTAACCGAAAGATCCGCGCCCGCACGCCGAAAAAATCCCCCGGACGAGCCGGGGGAACCGGGAGGGCAGGGGGAAGCGGTTTTGTAACCACCATTCCGGCATTAGGACAAGGCCAGCCAATCGGACAGGTGCACGTTGCGAAAGGAGACCGGCTTGCCCGATTGACGGTACGGCGACTCGAGGCGCGCCCACGACGGGTGGCGCTCATCGAGGGCCAGCACGAAGCGCGGGGCGTCCGATGCCGGAGGGGAGGGTGCGGACACGCGGGACACCTCCTTCGGTGCGCCTAGGGATAGTATGGGGCGTGGCGGAAGCGGCGATGAGTGTCACTTTTCACCGCGGCATCCCGCATACGCCTGGGGCGCCAGGCATATCGATGGAGCGAGAGGGAGAGCGCGATGGAGAGCAAGCTGGAAGTGCTGGCGACGGTGAAGGTGCAGGCCAGCGAAGACCTGTACAAAATCGTCGACGTGCTGAACCGCACGCTCAAAGAGCAGGACCTGATGTTCGGCTTGGCCAAGGATCGGCAGGATCCGGACAAAATGGTGTTCACGATCTACCGGACGTGACGGCAAGCCGCAACGCGTGAGTCGCTTGCTGCTTCGCCGGCCTCGTTCGGTTCCCATTGCCCCGGCAGGCCGGGAGGTGGCGGCGATGCGCTGGACGGTTGGCCTGATGCTCCTGGTTTTGTTTTTGCTCGTTGCCGGTTGTGTGCGAGCGGTTCCCGATCCCCGGCCGGTCGCGCAGCCGGCAGACTCCCGCGAAAGCGCCCAACTGGCCGCGGCGGTGGATCGCTACCTCATGCCCAAGAAACCGTACCGCTTTGTGCTGAAAGTGGCCGTCGAAGGGGGCGCGCCGGCATCTGCAATGGGAAGCGGAAGCGAGGGGCGCTACTTTGTGGGAACGGTGACCGGCCGCGACTGGACGATCACGGGTCGCTTGAACGGGCAAACCTACCACCTGGTGTCCCGGGGCGGGATCCTGACGCTGCGCATGGCGGGTCGGGAGATTCTTGTTCCGCCCTCGGTGCACGGCCTGTTTTCGCCGCGCGATCACCTGAGCGTGGTGCGCCGGTACCTCGACCGGGCGACGCCGACGCGCGACGTGCCGGCCACCGGGCGCGCCGTGCCGGCGGTGCGCGTGGACGTGCCGCCGGAGGACGTGGCGGCGATGCTCCGCCGCGCGCTGGGGCCCGCCTTCCAAGGCCGCGTCGCGCTTGCGCAAGCGAAAGACCGCGCCCGCGTCACCTATGTTCTTGGCGTTGACCCGCACAACGCGCGGGTGGCCCTTTTGCGCGTGATCGTCCTGTTTGCGGACCCCTCGAATCCCGTTCAACACGTGCTGGAGTACCGGTTTTTGGAGGGTTGAATCGGCTGCCGTGAGCACAAGGAAAATGGCCGTCGTCGCCGCGCTGGTGGCGTTCATCGTCCTCGTGAGCGGGCAGGCCGTGTCGCTGTACCGCACGCTGACGGCCGAAGCCCATGGGGTGACGCCCGCGCTGCTCGAGCGGGTGGGCCAGGCCACGCCGCTGGTGCGGGTGACGCGCGTGGAGCGCTTTCATGGCCGCCAGGCGTACCTGGCCCTCTACGGCACCGACCGGAACGGGGTGGCGTGGGTGGCCTGGGTGCGGCGGGACGGGAAAGGCCCCGTGCTCGCCGCCCGCGTGGAGGAGGGGATCAGCCGCGCGCGCATCCGCGCGCTCGTTCTGGCCCAGGAGCCGGGGGCCCAAATCGGACGCATCGTGTCGGGGATCGACGAAGGCCGCCCGGTGTGGGAGGCCGCGTACACCGACACGGCGGGCCGCCAGCATTACGCGTACTTTGATTTCTATACCGGAGCCCCGCTCAAAACCTACCGCTTGCTGAAGACGGCTTCGTGAGCCGTCTTTATTTATTTTGGTGGAATTGACAGGATGTTATAATTCAATTCTACCAGGTCTTTGTTATACTTGAATATGAAAAGGCTCCGCCCCGTTTGCGACAAAGAGAAAGGGGGAGACATCGTGAAGCGGACCCGCCCCATTGTCGTGCTCGTATCGCTGCTCGCGACGTTTGCCGTGCTCCTCGCCGGATGGCTGGGCTACGAAGCCGTGGCCGTGGAAGAGCCCATCCGTCAAGCGCTGGCCGACGTTCCCCACGTCGACGTGACCGGCGTGGAGGTGACCCCGTCGGCCGTTGTCGTGCGCGTGCGCATCGACCAGGTGGCCAATGTGGCCCGCACCTTCCGGGAGCTGGACGAAACGCTGAAGGAAGCGGCGAAAGGGCGCGACGTGCTCATCCGCGTCGAGAACAAGCCGTCGCCGCTGGAAGAGATTTGGTTTCGCGAATCCTTCGCCGTGTTGGAAGCGCTAGAAAAGGGCGAATACACGCGTATTCCCACCATCACGTCGTCGTGGAAAGTGCGGTACCGTCTCGACCGCAGCGACGCCTTCTTGGATGAAACCCGGCTGTACGTCGCCCTCAAACGGGGGAACGAGGAGCTCGTCCTCGTGATCCCGTACGGCGACCCGCCGGAGCGAAGGGAGGCCGGAACGTGAAGAAAGACGTGCTGATCGGCGCAGCTCTGGGCATCGTGCTCTTTCTGGCGGCCATCGGGGCCAACGTGTTGCCCCTTGTCCTCGTGTTGGCCCTTGCCGGGGCGCTTGTTTTTCTCGCGCGCGGCCAGGGGGCGCCCTTTCTCCGCCCGGACGCCCCCTTCGTCGGGGCGACGGTGGTGCCCGATTTTTCCTTTGACCACATTGGCGGGCAGGAACACGCCAAGCGCGAGCTGAAGGAAGCCCTCGAGTTTCTGCGCCATCCCGAACAGGCGCAGCGCTACGGCATCCGGCCCATCAAGGGCATCTTGCTGTACGGCCCGCCGGGAACGGGGAAGACGCTCTTGGCCAAGGCGGCAGCCGCCTACACCGATTCCGTCTTCGTCGCCGCCTCGGGGTCCGATTTCATCCAGATGTACGTCGGCGTCGGCGCGCAGCGCGTGCGCGAACTCTTTCGCCAGGTGCGCGTGCTGGCCAAAACGCACAGGAAAACGAGCGGGATCATTTTTATCGACGAGATCGACGCCATCGGCGGCAAGCGCGAAGGCGGCCTCAACCGCGAATACGACCAGACGCTGAACCAGCTGCTCACCGAGATGGACGGGCTGAAGGCGGACGAAAACCCGCGCATCCTCGTCATCGCGGCGACCAACCGCCTCGATATGCTCGATCCGGCCCTTCTGCGACCGGGGCGGTTTGACCGGCACATCGCCGTGCCGCTGCCCGACCGCCGCGCGCGGGAGGCCATCCTGCGCCTCCATACGCGCAACAAGCCGCTGGCCGACGACGTCGACCTGGCCCAGCTGGCCAAGGACACCTTTGGCTTCTCCGGCGCGCAGCTGGAAAGCGTGGCCAATGAGGCGGCCATCTACGCCCTCCGCGAAGGCAGCGCCACCATCACCCGCGCCCATTTCGCCAAGGCCGTCGACAAGGTGATGATGGGCGAGGTGCTCGACCGCGAGGCCAGCCGCGAGGAGAAGGAACGCGTGGCCGTCCACGAGATGGGGCACGCCCTGGTGAGCGAGGCGCTGCGGCCGGGTTCCGTGGCCCAGGTGGCGCTGGCGCCGCGGGGCCAGGCCCTCGGGTACGTGCGCCAGACGCCGCCCGACGACCGGTACCTGTACACGCGGTCCCAGCTGGAGGCGCGCATCATGGTCGCCCTGGCCGGGGCGGTGGCCGAGGAGCTGGAATTCGGCGAGTTCAGCACCGGGGCGCGGGGCGACTTTGACCAGGTGCAGGAGATGGTGCGCCAGATCATCGATCACGGCTTGTCCGATCTGGGGCTCATCGATCGGGAAACGGCGGACAAGGCGGCCCTGCAGCGGGAGCACGAGGCCATCGTGCGCCGCCTGTGGGCCCGCACGCGCCAGCTGCTGGAAGAACGCCGCGACGCGCTGCGCCGGGGCGCCCAGATCTTGCTCGATGAGGAATGGCTGGACGGGGAGCGCTTGCGGACGCTCCTCCCTTCCCATTCGCCGCGCAACATGGTAAGCTAGTGGATACAATCCACGGTTTGCCGTGTTGCTTTTTTTGTGCGCACAAGACAAACGCTTCAGCACGCAGGAGGTTGGCGGAATGAGACTGGCCAAGCGGGTCCAAGCCCTCTCGCCGTCCCCAACGCTGGCCATTACGGCCAAGGCCAAGGAACTGCGCGCCCATGGCCACGACGTGATCGGCCTCGGCGCGGGGGAGCCGGACTTCAACACGCCGGAGCACATCATCGCCGCGGCGGAGCGGGCCATGCGCGCCGGGCACACCAAATACACGGCGGCGGCCGGCATTCCCGAATTGCGCAAGGCCATCGCCGAAAAGCTGCGCGCCGACAACGGCCTCACCTACACGCCGGACCAGGTGACGGTCACCGTCGGGGCCAAGCACGCCCTGTACAACATCTTCCAGGTGCTGGTCGACCCGGGCGACGAGGTGATTATCCCCACCCCCTACTGGGTCAGCTACCCGGAACAGGTGAAGCTGGCCGAAGGGGTGCCCGTGTTCGTGGAAGGGAAGGAGGAAAACGGCTTTAAAATCACGCCCGAACAGCTCGAGGCGGCCATCACCGACCGGACGCGGGCCGTGATCCTCAACTCGCCCTCCAACCCCACGGGCGCCGTGTACACGCGAGACGAGCTGGCCGCGCTGGCCGAGGTGTGCGTCCGCCGCGACATCTGGATCATCTCCGACGAGATCTATGAAAAGCTGATTTACGACGGCGAGCACGTCTCCATCGCTTCCCTCGGTCCCGAGGTGTACGCGCGGACGATCACCGTCAACGGCGTCTCCAAGCCCTACTCGATGACCGGCTGGCGCATCGGCTATGCCGCCGGGCCGCGCGAGGTGATCCGCGCGATGAACGACCTGTCGTCCCACAGCACCTCCAACCCGACCACGCCGGCCCAGTACGCCGCGCTGGAGGCGATCACCGGGCCACAGGACGCCCTCGAGGAGATGAAGCGCGCCTTCCGCCAGCGGCGCGACTGGCTCATCCCGGCCCTCAACGCGATCCCCGGCATCACCTGCCAGTGGCCGGCCGGCGCCTTCTACGCCTTCGCCAACGTGCGGGAGGCGTGCGAGGCGGGCGGCTTTGCCGACGCCGATGCGTGGGCCGAGGCGCTCCTCGAGGAGGAGAAGGTGGCCGTCGTGCCGGGCACGGGCTTCGGCTGCCCGCACCACATCCGCATCTCCTACGCCACCTCGCTGGAGGCGCTCCAGGAAGCCGTCGCGCGCATCCGGCGGTTTGTCGAGCGGCATTCCGGATGATCGCGCACCGGCTTGAGCGCCAGCAGCGGACAACCCGATGAGCCACCGGGCACCCCCTGGACGGGTGAGGCGCCCCGGTGGCTTTTGTTTTCGCGCGTCGGGCCGTCGTTTGACGCCCAAATTGGCGGTTCAGTATAATGGTTTACGGCTTTCGGGACACGCCTAAAGCGGAGGGAATGCAGGTGAAGGCAACCATCTCGCAGGTGAGCCGCCACGTCGGACAAGCCGTCACCATCGGGTGCTGGCTTTACAACAAGCGTTCCAGCGGCAAGATCCAGTTTTTGCAGCTGCGCGACGGAACCGGCGTCATCCAGGGCGTCCTGGTCAAAAACGAGGTTCCCGAAGCGGTGTGGGAGGCGGCCAACCGGCTAACCCAGGAAAGCTCCCTCTACGTAACGGGCACGGTGCGGGAGGATGCGCGCGCCCCGGGCGGATACGAGCTGGCCGTCCACGACATCCGCATCCTCCAGATCGCCGAACATCCGTACCCCATTGCCCTGAAGGAGCACGGCGTCGACTTCCTGCTGGACCACCGCCACCTGTGGATCCGCACGCCGCGTCAAACGGCCATCTTGCGCATCCGGGCCGAGGTGTTCCGCGCCGCCCAGGAATGGCTGAACGCGCACGGCTTTGTGCGCATGGACGCGCCGATTCTCACGCCCACCTCGGCCGAGGGCACAACGACGCTGTTCCACACCAAGTACTTTGACGAAGACGCGTACCTCTCGCAGAGCGGCCAGCTTTACGCCGAAGCGGGGGCCATGGCCCTGGGCCGCGTCTACACCCTCGGGCCCACGTTCCGCGCCGAGAAATCGAAGACCCGCCGCCACCTGATCGAATTCTGGATGCTGGAGCCGGAGGCGGCCTTCGTGGAACACGAGGAAAACCTGGAGATCCAGGAGCAGCTCGTGTCGCACATCGTGCAGTCGGTGCTGCAAAACTGCTCCCGGGAGCTGGCCACCCTGGGGCGGGACACGTCGAAGCTGGAGAAGGTCGTCCCGCCGTTCCCGCGCATGACGTACGATGAGGCCATCGCCTTCCTGCAAAAACAGGGCCACGCCATCGAATGGGGCGAGGACTTCGGCGCGCCGGAGGAGACGGCCCTCGCCGAAGCCCACGACAAGCCGGTGTTCATCACCCACTACCCGGCGAAGATCAAGGCCTTCTACATGCAGCCCGACCCGAACCGCCCCGAAGTGGTGCTGTGCGCCGACCTGATCGCCCCCGAGGGCTACGGCGAGATCATCGGCGGCAGCCAGCGCATCCACGATCCGGAGCTCCTGAAGCAGCGCTTTGCCGAACACGGCCTGTCGACGGAGGCCTACGGCTGGTACCTCGACCTGCGCCGCTACGGCAGCGTGCCCCATTCCGGGTTTGGCCTGGGCATGGAGCGGACCATCGCCTGGATCTGCGGCCTCGAACATGTGCGGGAGGCCATTCCGTTCCCGCGCATGCTGTATCGCCTGCATCCGTAAGCGGAAACCGCGAACCGACCGGAGGGGAGAGCTGTGGACGCGTGGGTCGCCCGCCTGTGGCAGGAGCCGGTCACCGTCCTGCCGCATGCGCTGCTCCGGTATTACCGCAAGCTGGGCATTCGCGACGACGAAATGATGTTTCTCATCCACCTGATCGCCTTCCGCACCGAAGGAAAGGCCTTTCCTTCGGTGCGCGAGCTGGAGGCGCGCATGTCGGCCGACGCCACGCAGATCTTGTCCATGGTCCAGCGCCTCGTCCAGCAGGGGGTGCTGGAGGTGGAACAGGGGACCGACGAGCAGGGGCTGCCCATGGAGCGCTTCGACCTCTCGCCGCTGTACCGCCGCCTGGCCGAGGTGTGGGCCAACGAGCAGCGGGAGGCCCTCCGCCTCCCGCAAAACGAGCCCACCGACCTCTACAGCCTGTTTGAGAAGGAGTTCGGCCGCCCCCTGTCGCCCCTCGAATGCGAGGCCATCACGCTGTGGCTGGAAGAGGACGGCTACAGCGAGGAGCTGGTGCGGGCCGCCTTGCGCGAGGCGGTGTACTGCGGAAAGCGCAACTTCCGCTACATCGACCGCATCCTCCTCGAGTGGCACAAAAACGGCATTCGCACGGCGGAGGAGGCCCGCGCTTACGCCCAGCGCTTCCGCGAACGAAAAGAGCCGCGGCCGCCGCTTCACACGCCGCCGCAGCGGGCAGACGACGAGGAGCCGTTCACGTTTTACAATTGGTTGGAGGAGGATCACGCCAACGCCACCTGACCCTGCGCCAGGTGGCGTTTTTGCGTTTACCCCACATACCGCCGCAGGATGCGGTCCACGGCAGCGCCGTAGGTCTCTCCGAACAGCACGAGGTGCGCCAGCAGGTAGTAGAGCTGGTACAGGGGACGTCGGTCCGGGTAGAGCGGGTCGATCGGGCGCACCCGCTGGTACGCGGCGGAAAACGCCGGGGGAAAGCCGCCGAAGAGCTCTGTCATCGCCAGGTCCAGCTCCGGGTCGCCGTAGAAGGAAGCCGGATCGATCAGATAGGGACGGGGCTGCCGGGCCTCGGCGGCGGCATCCGGCGCTGTCCCGCGTCCGACCATCCAGTTGCCGCCCCACAGGTCGCCGTGGAGCAGCGCGGGCTCGGGACGATGCGCCAGCCACTCCTCGAGGCGATCCAGCAGCTTGCGCAGGCGGGCGGCGCGCTCGGCGCCGAGAAGGCCCCGCCGGTCCGCTTGGGCCACGAGGGGGACCAGGCGCATGTCGCGGTAGTAGGTCGGCCAGTCCGGACGCCAGCCCGCGGGAAAGGGCAGCGGCCCGAGAAAGCTGTCCGCGTCCCATCCGTAGGCGGGGCCGCGCGCAAGGTGCTGACGCGCCAATCCCTCTCCCAGCGCCGCGGCCGCGCCGTCGTCGGCTCGTTCCCGCGCGATCCACTCGAGGAGCAGAAACGGCGGCGCGCCGCCCGCGCCATTGCCAACCGCAATGACGCCGGGCACGCCGACGCCGGTGTCGCGGTGGACGTCGGCCAGGCGCGCCAAGCCCTTTGCTTCGGCGGCAAAAAAGCCGGGTGGCGCGTCGGGCCGCCACTTGAGAAAGAAGGCTCGCCTTCCCGCTGTCACCTTTGCCGCGCGGCAGATGTCGCCGCCGCCGACGGGCATCGTGTGGACGTCGGCCGCCGCGGGGCCCACATGCTCCAAGAGGGCCTGCCGGACGGCATCGATCAACGCGGCAGGGATCGTCATCGCCGGCTCACCTCCGATCGTCCGCCGCGTCGTCTTCGCCGGCTTGACGCTTCTCGAGGTCGCGGCGGATGCGTTCGAGCAGGGCCGCACATCCGGCGCGGATCAGCTCGTACACCTCGTCGAAGTTCCCGGTGTAGTACGGATCGGGCACATCGGCCGTCGGAGCGTCCGGGACCAGTTCGAGGAGGCGAAACACCTGCGGGCGCTTCTTCCCGTCCGGACGATGGAGGCCGAGCATGCGCACCACTTCGCCCTGGTTTTCCGCGTCCATGGCCACGATGTAGTCGAAGCGTTCGGCGTCGACCGGCGCCACCTGGCGGGCGCGAATGCCGCGCCAGTCGATGCCCTTTTGCTCCAGGATGCGCCGCGTGCCTTCATGGGGCGGCTCACCCACATGCCAGTGGCCGGTGCCGGCCGAATCGACCTCCACCACGCCGTCGAGTCCCGCTTCCTTCACCATATGGCGGAACACCGCCTCGGCCATCGGCGAGCGGCAGATGTTGCCCAGGCAGACGAACAGCACGCGAATCACCCATCCATCCCTCCCGTGTGCAGAATCGCGCGCACCTGCCCGTTATTGTATCATGAGAAGAAAAGGAGGGTTTTCCATGCGCACCTTGCTCATCGTTGGCCTTCTTGTGGCCATGGCGGCCTTTGCCGTCTACCAAAGCGCCACCCAACCGGACAACCCGGCGGCGGGGACGCCTGCGCGCACGGCGCCCACAGCTGCCGCGGTCGACGAAAAGCCGGCCGTCGGCTTTCGCGCCCCGCCGTTCCGGCTTTCCACCCTGGAAGGCGGGGAAGCGGCCTTTCCAAACGGGGGCAAGCCGGCGGTCATCAATTTCTGGGCGTCGTGGTGCGGGCCGTGCCGGCTGGAGGCGCCGGATCTCGTGAGGCTCCACGATGCGTACAAGGATCGGGTGGAGTTTTACGCCGTCAACCTCACCGACACCGACAACCTGGAGGATGTGCGGCAATTTGTTCAGGAGTACCGCTTTTCCCTGCCGGTCCTGCTTGACGAGAAGGGTGCCGTCGCAAATCGCTATGCCGTGCGGGGCGTGCCCACCACGTTCTACATCAACCGGGACGGGGTCATCGTGGACGTCGTCGTCGGCGTCGTTCCCTACGCCGAGATGGAACGACGCGTCAAGAGAGCGCTCGGCGAGTAAAACGGCCTGACGCGTACAGGGTGAGAGGAAAACGGCGCGGAGACGAAAGCAGGCGAGGGGATGGCCGTGTTGGACGACACTGTATGGACGATCGGGCCCTTTCTGGTCCAAACCCGCTGGATCGCGCTTTTCGCCGGAGGGCTCGTGGGCTGGGCCCTGTACCGATGGGTGTATGCGCGGTTTCTGGGCATCACGCCCGATGCGCTGGGAGACCTGCTCATATCGACAGTGCTGGCGTACCTGCTCGCATGGAAGCTTTCCCCGGCCCTGTTTGACCCCGGCTTGTTGCGCACACCGGCCGCTCTCCTGATGACGTCTGGAGGCGACCGGGGTGGATGGGTCGGGGGAATCGCTGCCGCCCTTGTCGCGTGGCGCCAATGCCGGAAGCATCGCCTGCCCCTTTTGGCGGCCCTGTCCGCCGCGTTGTTTGTCGTCCTTCCCGCGCTTGCGCTGGCAAGTCTGCTGGTCGTTCGCTACGGCACGCCGACCACGCTCCCGTGGGGCATCGCCGTGGAAGGGGGACAGCTGGCCTACCATCCGGTGCACCTATACCGCGCCGCCGTATTCGGTGCCGCGTGGCTTCTCCTGCATTCCCGTCGCACGCACTTGCCCGCATGGCCGCCGGTGCGCGACGCGGTGCTCCTTGTGATCGCCGGATGGTTTGCCGTTTCCCTGGTGGAACCGATCGTGGCGCCCGTGTTTGGCCTCAGCCGCAGCCAGTGGACGCTTCTGGCCGCCGCGCTGGCCCTTGCGGCGGTCGACGCGTGGCACGGTCGAAAAACGCGGCGGCAAGCGCCGCGGCAGGAGCAGCGACCCACGGCAAAACAGGGCGAACAGGCACCGTAGCCCCTCCCCTTTGGCGCGGTTGCGAAGCCGAACCGTTTCCAGGCGGTTCGGCTTCGCACCGCTTTGGGCCACCGGGAGAACGGAAAAGGATCTTGCGCGTTCCAGGAAAACGCGGTACGATCGACACAAGAATGATCGAATTCGGAACATTCATTCCGAATTTCGGAACGCCCCGTTTCGGAACACCCGTGCCGCTGCGAGGGGAGGAAGGGGCATGGCGACAAAGGCTTCGGCCAAGAACGTCACGCTGGTGCGGGCGATGCGCGTGCTCGACCTGTTTCGGGAGCACGAGCGGCTTTCGCTACCGGAGATGGCGGCGCTGTCGGGGCTGCCCAAAACCACCGTCTTCCGCATGGCCGGCGCCCTGGAGGAGATGGGCTTTTTGTCCCGCGACGACCGAGGAACGTACCGATTGGGCCTGCGGTTTCTCGAGTTTGGCCAGCTGGTGACCGAGCGCCTCGACCTGCGCCGCGTAGCCCTCCCCGTCATGCAGGCGCTGCGCGACGAGGTGGGCGACGCGGTCAACCTGGTGGTGCGCGACGGAAGGGAGGCCATCTACATCGAGAAGGTGGAGGCGCTCGCCCCCGTGCGCGTCTACACCCGCATCGGTCGCCGCGCCCCGCTCTACGCCGGGGCCTGCCCGCGCGTGCTCTTGGCGTATCTCCCGGAGGACGAACAGGAACGCTACCTGCAGGAGGTGGCCCTGGTGCCCATCGGCGCCGGCACGATCACCGATCGCCAGCGCCTGCGCGCCGTGCTGCGGGAGGCACGGCAAAACGAATACACTGTCAGCCATTCTGAGCTGGAAACCGGCTCGGCGGCGGTGGCCGCCCCGGTGTTCGACCACACGGGCCAGGTGGTGGCCGGCCTCAGCGTGGCCGGCCCGGAAGCCCACTATGGGTCGGACCGGTTGCCCGACCTCATCGACAAGGTGAAACGCGCCGCCGCCGCCATCTCCCGCCGGCTCGGGTGGCGGGGCGGGTGAAAGGAGGAAACGACGGTGGCAACGCCACAAGAGGACAAGCCCCTCATCCTGCCCCTCGGCGACTCTGCCGCAATCATCCGTTTCGGCACGGCCATCGATCCCGTCGCCAACCGCCGCGCGATGGCCCTCGCCGAGCACCTGCTGCGTTGCCCCTTTCCCGGGTTGGTGGAGGCCGTTCCGGCGTACGCGTCGGTGACAGTGCATTACAACCCGTGCGCCGTTCACGTATCAAGCGCCGCGCCGACGCCCTACGACGCCGTCCGCGCGCGGCTTTCTGCGGTCCTGGCCGAGGTGGGGGAGGGGATTGATGCGGCGCCGCGCACGGTGGAGATCCCCGTTTGCTACGGCGGCGACCACGGGCCGGATCTCGAGGCGGTGGCCGCCGCTTGCGGCCTGGCGCCGGAGGAGGTGGTGGGCCTGCACGCCGGAACGACGTACCATGTCTACGCGATTGGCTTCGCGCCGGGCTTTCCGTACCTGGGCACCGTGCCCGAGCCGATCCGCGTCCCGCGCCGCGCCACGCCGCGAGCTGCCGTGCCGGCCGGATCGGTGGGCATCGCCGGGGCGCAGACGGGCATCTACCCCATGGAAACCCCGGGCGGGTGGCAGATCATCGGCCGCACGCCCATCCGGCTGTTTCAGCCCGACCGCGACCCGCCCTGCCTGCTCCGCGTCGGCGACCGGGTGCGCTTTCGGCCCATCACTGAAGAGGCGTTCGCCGCCTGGCCGGACGGCGACGCCCGTGCCGAACGGGCCATCCCCGATGGCGGCGAGGGGCGCGCGCAGGGAGCAGGGCAAGGCCCGGCGGGTGCGGGGACATGACCGTCACCGTGCTGCGCCCCGGCCTGCTCACCACCGTGCAAGACCTCGGCCGGACCGGATGGCAGCGCTTTGGCGTCCCGGTGGGCGGGGCGATGGATCCCTTTGCCTTGCGCGTGGCCAACGCGCTGGTGGGCAACGACGACGGGGCCGCCGCCATGGAGATCACCCTGCAGGGCCCGCAGCTGCGCTTTGACGAGGATGCGCTCATCGCCGTCTGCGGCGCCGACCTTTCCCCGGCGGTGGACGGCGCGCCCCTCCCTCAATGGCGGCCGGTGCTCGTGCAGCGGGGAAGCGTGCTCGCCTTCGGACGGCCGCGCTGGGGCGTGCGGGCGTACCTGGCCGTCGCCGGCGGGTGGGACGTGCCCATCGTCCTCGGCAGCCGCAGCACCGATCGGCGCGCCGGCCTGGGGGGTGTAGAGGGCCGCGCCTTGCGGGAAGGGGACCGGCTGATCGCCGGCATCCCCGCGGCCCCGGCCCAGCGCCTGATGGCCGCCCTGTCCGGCCGGCTCGGCCGCCGTCCGCTGGCGTCGGTGC
>NZ_BMOF01000011.1 GCF_014646935.1 Calditerricola satsumensis
AAACTGAAGATGGCCTGATGC
This sequence comes from Calditerricola satsumensis, assembly GCF_014646935.1. Classification (GTDB taxonomy): domain Bacteria; phylum Bacillota; class Bacilli; order Calditerricolales; family Calditerricolaceae; genus Calditerricola; species Calditerricola satsumensis. The sequence continues at coordinate 22 of NZ_BMOF01000011.1, forward strand.
AGATCAGGCCGAGATACAGGCACAGCGAAAAAAGCTCATTATAAAATGATATTGACTATAAACTAGGGTTGTGCTACCATAGGTCTCGGGTTCACCCCGAGTCCATCACATACGAGGAGGTTGAAACCATGGCCGATCGCATTGTCGGCAAACCGGCACCGGACTTCGAAATGGAAGCGGTCATGCCGAACGGGGAATTTGGCAAGGTCAAGCTGTCGGACTACAAAGGGAAGTGGCTGGTGCTCTTCTTCTACCCGCTCGACTTCACCTTTGTCTGCCCGACGGAAATCACGGCCCTGAGCGACCGCTACGAAGATTTCAAAGACCTCGACTGCGAGATCATCGGCGTCTCCACCGACTCGAAGTATAGCCACAAGGCGTGGATCAACACGCCGCGCGATGCCAACGGCCTGGGCAAGCTGAAGTACCCGCTGGCGTCCGACCAGCTGCACACCGTGTCCCGCGACTACGGCGTGTACCTGGAGGATCAAGGGGTGGCGCTGCGCGGCCTGTTCATCATCGACCCCGAAGGCATCGTACGCTACCAAGTGGTGCACGACCTGAACGTGGGCCGCGACGTGGACGAAGTGTTGCGCGTGCTGCAAGCGCTGCAAACGGGCGGCCTGTGCCCGGCCAACTGGAAACCGGGTCAAGAAACCCTCAAAGTCTAACACCCGTCGTTGCCAAGGACCTAACCAACGGGTTAGGTCCTTCTTTTACCGGATCATTTTTGCGCCAAAGGAGGTTGCCCCATGAAACTGCGCGACGAAATGCCCGAATTTGTCGGGGTGACGGAATGGGTTAACGGCTCGGTGACGAAGGAGGAGCTGCGGGGTTCTCCGGTGCTCGTGCATTTCTGGGCCATCAGCTGCCATTTGTGCAAGGAATCGCTGCCGATGCTCAACGAGTGGCGCGAAAAGTACAAGGACCACGGGCTGAAGATTGTGGGCGTGCACATGCCCCGATCGGAGAAGGACACCGAGATCGGTCCCGTGAAGGAGACCATCGCCCAGTACAACCTGCAGCATCCCATCGCCATCGACAACCAGCATGCCGTGACCGACGCCTTTGAGAACCAGTATGTGCCGGCCTTCTACCTGTTTGACCAGGACCTGAAGCTTCGCCATTTCCAAGCCGGTGAAAAAGGGTTAAAATTGGTGCAGCGGCGTTTGCACCGGATCTTGGGCATTGAGGAAACCGAAGCGTAATTTCGCGGGACGAACAGGAGGATGGCCATGGAGTTTCCGAAGAATCTCAAGTACAGCGAAGAACACGAGTGGGTGCGCGTGGAAGGAAACCGCGCCGTTGTCGGCATCACCGACTACGCGCAGTCGGAGCTGGGCGACATCGTGTTTGTCGAGCTGCCTGAGGTCGGGGCGGAGGTGAAGCAAAACGAGCCCTTTGGCAGCGTCGAGTCGGTGAAGACGGTTTCCGAGCTGTATGCGCCGGTGAGTGGAAAGGTCGTGGAGGTCAACGGAGAGTTGGAAGGGTCGCCGGAACTGGTCAACCAGTCGCCCTATGACAAGGGCTGGATGATTGTCGTCGAGATGAGCGACCCATCGGAACTGGACAAGTTGATGGACGCCGAGGCCTACGAAAAGATGGTTTCGGAAGACTGACCCAGAAGAACGGCAGGACCGCACGACGTGCCCGTTTCGCCGCGGGCACGTCCTTTTCTTTTCCGTCTGGGGCCAGGCAACGGCGGTGCCAAAAAAGAGGCATAGCCGAGAGCGAGAGCGACCAGTAAAATAGAAATAACCGTTGCCCGTAAAGCCTCAGGGGAAAGCAGGTGAAACCGATGGGTTTTTGCTGCGGGGCCAGCATGGTGGGGGCGATCGGAACGATGCGGCACCACCAGACGTACATCACGAACGTTCCGCTCCTGTACTGCCCGGTTTGCCACCAGGTTACCGTTCACCCCAAAGTGGAGGAGGAGTTCGACCTCCTGGCCGAATTCGCCCACAGCGACGGGGCTGTGAACGTTGACTTTCGCGAGTATGTGGATGCGGAAAACCGCGAGGACTTGTTCGAGAATTGTTCCTCTGTCGATCACGGCGACCTGGTGGAGGTGCTGCGCGCGCAAATCGATATCGCGCTGGACCTGTTGTCCGTGGCCAAGCAGCTTGGGGACAAGGCGTGGGAACAGGAGCTCATCAATCGGCTGGCGGTGCTCAGCGAGCGCCTGCGAAAATGGCGGCGCAAGAACGTCTCGACCCAGGGACGGTAAGGGCATCCTGATGATCGCAATCCGGGCGCATGCCGCCCGGCTTTTTTGTTGCGGCCCGGAGCCCCCTCAAACCGATGCGGGGATGCGAAGGGTGTAAAGAGCGAGGTGAGCGTGCGTGCTCAAACGTTTGCTGGGAAAGCGAGCTGCCCCCGCGAACGCGCCCATCGAGGCGCTCGTTGCCCGAGCCCAGGCGGGTGACGACGAGGTGCGGAACCGGCTGCTGCGCGAGTACCAATCGTTTGTGGCGCGGGTGGCATCGCGCGTGTGCGGGCGCTACATCCACCCCGGGCACGACGATGAATTCAGCATTGCCCTGCTCGCCTTTGACGAGGCAATCCAGCACTACTCCCCGTCGCAGGGGCGGTCGTTTCTTTCCTTTGCCGACCTCGTCATTCGCCGCCGGGTCATCGATTACATCCGGCAGGAAGCGCGACAGAAGAACGCCCTCTCCCTCGACGACCCGAATGTGATGGACGAGGAGCGCGAGGTGTCGGGGTTGGCCGTGCAGGCGTCGCTCGACCTTTACGGCAAAGAGCGGGCCAACAAGGATCTTCAGGAAGAAATTGCCCTGTTTCAAGCGCGGCTTGCCGCCTTTGGCGTCTCCCTCGCCGAATTGCCGGAGGTGTCGCCGTCCCATCGCGACGCACGGGAGCACGCCATCTCCGTGGCCAAGACGCTGGCCGACGATCCCGAATTGCGGCGGGTGTTTCTCGAAACGAAGAAACTTCCCATGAAACGGCTCTTGCAAAAAGTGGCCTGCAGCCGCAAAACCCTTGAACGCAATCGCAAGTATATCGTTGCCATTGCCCTGATTTTGATCGAGGATTTTGAACAGTTGCGGGCGTATGTTCGAGAGGTGTTGGACGAAAGGAGGGACGGCGAATGAAACGCGGGATCGTCTTGCAGGTCAATGCCTCCGATGTGGTGGTGCTCACCCCGGACGGCCAATTTTGTCGGCTGCGCCGCGATCCCAATCGCGCCTATGTGGTTGGGGAAGAGATTCGTTTTTTTCCTGATAAGCCGCGCCACCGTGTCAAGCCGGCAGGCGCCCTTTGGTTGGCGGCCATGGCCGCTTGTTTGGCCCTGGTCGTGGTCGGCGGATTGTTATGGATGACGGCCCAACCCGTGATGGCGTACGTCACCCTGGACATCAACCCCAGCGTGGAGATGAGCATCGACGAGCGCTACCGCGTCATCGACCTGGCGGGACTCAATCCCGACGGCGAGCGGCTGGTGGCCGAGCTGCCCCATTGGAAAGACCGCGACTTGGCCGCCGTCACCGCGGAGGTGCTCCATCAGGCACGCCGGGCTGGGTATTTAACCGAGGGGCGGGCCGTGATCGTCACGACGATCGTGGCCGAGGACAAGGAGAGTCCCCAACGCGCGCAGGCGATCACCCGTACCGTGGAACACAAAGTGGAAGCGGTGGCCGTCCGCACGGGGGTGACGGTGCGCGCGCTGGTGGCGACGCCGGCGCTACGGGCCGAAGCGCGGGCCAAGAGGGTGTCCACCGGGCGATACCTTTTGGAGCGAGAGCAAGAACGAAGGCGGATGGCGCCGAACGCGCATGGCGGAACAGAGACGCCTCGCCCGCGCGAGGCCGAAGGCCAAACTGAAGGGCAGGGGCGTCCCCCCAAAGGGAAAAAGGAAAACCTTCCGGCGTCCCAGGCCATCGGTTCTCGGCCGTTTGACTCCTCTGCCCATGACTTCCAGCTGGGCGGCCGCGACCCTCGCAAGCTGGACAAGCCGGATTCCGCTGATGCCCGTCAGAAGGCGGGAGCACGCGACGCGGTAGGGGAAGAGGCCAAGACACTGCGAAAGAGCAAGAAAAAGGAGGAAATGGAAGAGGAAAGGCGTAAGAGGGAAAAGGACGAGGAAAAGCGAGACGAGCGGGAAGGGAGCGGCGGAAAGCACAAGGACAGCCGCACGGAACGGCCGAAACGGGCCACGGAAAAGAAGGACAATCCCTCCCAAAAATCCCATCTTCGGGTCGAATCTCCTAGCGGAAAAAGACCATGACCCATTCAGGAGGGGGAAGGGTTCACATGAAACCGTGGCGGAAGGTTGTTCCCGTCATCGTCTCGGCATCCTTGATGGTCGCCGGTGCGGCGAGCGCATGGGCGCACGACGCCGGAAAACATGCGCGCTTTTCCGACCTGCATCAGGCGGCATGGGCCGAAGCGGCCGTGGAGCAGCTGGCGGCCCTGCATATCATCGGGGGCTACCCGGACGGCACGTTTTAGCCGAACAAGCCGGTCACTCGCGGAAGCGGTGGCGCTGGCCAAGTAACCCGTGACCCACGGAGCAGATCAGGAAAGGCGGGGGTTCCCCGCCTTTTTTGCTGCATAGGTTTCCTATTTGAGGAATAGGATGGCGGGAAAACGGGCATGGTAAACCATAAACGTCCCGTGGAGGGATCGCCATGTCCGAAAAGCCGGACCGTACGAATCACATCGATCCGATGGAACCGATCGTCGAGTCGACGCCCCCGCTCAAGCCCGTGCGGAAGCCCGCATCGGAGGACACGGCGCCAGTGCGCGTGCAACCGTCGGCGGCGCTGCCCACCCGCTCGCGCGACGCTTGAGCGAAAGAGGGGATGGCGAACCGTGGTGTTTGGCGTTCTGGCCCTGGTCGGTTTGGCTTTGATTGCGGGTTGGGGGTATTGGCGTCGGCGCGGCACTCGCCGGGCGTTGCCGGAGAACGTGATCGCGTTGACGCGCGAGGCGCAGGACCTGTGCCTGTGGAGCGGGACGGTCCGCGAAGTGGTGGCCGATGGGATGCGCTATCCTTCGCCGTTTCGGGTGAAAGTGTACGCTTCCCGCCTGTTCATCGGGTACGTGGATCAGCCGTACCCGGTTTTTACGGTTCCGGCCGACGCGATTCAGCGCGTCTTGACCCAGCCGGGCCGCGTGAACGTGCTGTACCGCGGCGGGAAGCACCTGACCCTGTACGGGGATCCGGCGGCCATGGCCCAATTGGCCCGGCGGATCCTGTTTGTTTCCAAACGGGCGCGGCGCAAGAAGGCGTAAGGCGATCGGCGAAGCAAGCCGTGACAAGTTGATGACAACCCGGGCATGGGGAGGCGTCTTGCGGTACAATGAGGGCAGAACGCGAAAACGGGAGCAGGTGACACCACATGGAGCGCAGCATACCGCTGGACGTTCTCGCCGCACGGGCCGAAGAGCGGGTGGGGCGCCTTGTCCCCAACAACACCTTTGCGCAGTTTGCCGATCCCAACGTGCGCCTGATGGTCGGGGTGATGCTGCTGCGCGAGGGGTATGCGGACGACGCCTACGATGTTTTCGCATCGGTGGCCGAGGAGGGACCCAAGGCCGACACCAACGACCACTTCGCCTATGTGCGCAGCTTGGCCGAGATGGCCGAGATCAGCGCTTCGCGCGGCAATTTTGCCCTCGCCGAAGCGCAGATGCGCGAGGCCCTGGCCCAGTATCCGCCGCAGCTCGGGTACATGCTCAGCGTCGACCATCTGCGCGTGTACCTGTCCTACTACGTGTTCCGCCAGGGCCGGTTTGACGAGGCGATCCAGTTGTGCCGGGCGGTCATTGAGGACAAAAAGCGGGCGTTTGCCCAACACGCTGACGAAACCGACGCCCGCCTCGTCGTGGGGCCGGCCCTGTGCTACGCCATCCACCAGATGGCCCTCTTTTACGTGGAGCGCGGCGAAGCGGACCAGGCCCTGGAGTGGATCCGCCAGCTGCGCCGCTATGCCCCGGCGGTGAACGAAGAGGCGTGGCGGGAAGCCGAGGCGCGGGAGGCCTCCGGGGACTGGCGAGGGGCCGTGGAGGCGTACGGAGCGGCCGTATCCTACCAAGCCTAACGGAGAGGAGGAAGGGGACATGGCCCAGGCGCCGTCGAAACCGGTGGCCCTGAAAGAGTGGGCCGTCGCGGTGAAAGCGCTCGGGGAAGGCAAGCAGATTCTCCTCATGCGCAAGGGCGGCATCCACGAAGAGACGCGGGAGTTTCGCCTCGAAGAGCAGGCCTTTTATCTGTATCCGACGTACTTCCATCAGAAAAAGGCGCTCGTCAAGCCGGAATACCACGCCGACCTGGAGGCTACGGTCGCCGGCGTCTCGCCGGAGCAGAAGACCGTTCGGCTCGAGTACTTCGCCGAAGTGGTCGACGACATCGAGACCCTCGACGAAGCGGCCATCGCCCGGCTGATGCCCTACCACATCTGGACGGAGACCTTTGCCCAGGACCGGCTGCACTGGAAGAAGACGAAGCCCCTGCACGTGCTCCTTGTGCGCACGTACCGCCTGCGCCGGCCGGTGGAGATTCCCATTCGGCCCGAGTACGAAGGGTGCAAGTCGTGGCTGTTTATTCCCGATCCGCTGCCGGCCGGGGAAGGCGACCCCGTCCTCGACGACGCCGCCTTTGCCGCGCAGTGCGACGCCGTGCGCCGCGCGCTCGCGGGCGAGGCGTGATGGCCCAATCGCATCAGAAACAAATCCCGGGCACGCCGCCCGGGGTTTTTCTTGATTTCAGTTGGTGGTTGGCTCGCCGGCTCTTGTTTGCGCACTTTCCAAACAAAGAAATAAAATAATTATAGTAATGGTTGATACCCGCAGCGGCAAACAGTATACTAAGAAGGAGACCGCCGGGATTTCCGTATTCCGGCATGGGCTGATGGAAACGCGCAAGCGGCAAGCGAGGCGTCGGTTGCCGCAGGGCTGAAACGATACGCGATTGGAGGACTGGTTGGCATGGCAGCTCCGCACTTGAAAATAGAGGACCTGCACGTTTCCGTGGACGGAAAGCCGATTCTCCAGGGGGTGAACCTGGAGATTAAGGGCGGCGAAGTGCACGCCATCATGGGTCCCAACGGCACGGGGAAGTCGACGCTGGCCTCCGTGCTGATGGGGCATCCCAAATACGTCGTGGAAAAGGGCCGCATCACCCTAGACGGCCAGGACGTGCTCGAGATGTCGGTCGACGAGCGCGCCCGCGCCGGCCTGTTTTTGGCCATGCAATACCCGGCAGAGATCGCCGGCGTGACGAACGCCGATTTTCTCCGCAGCGCGATCAACGCCCGCCGCGGCGAAGGGAACGAAATTTCGCTCATCAAGTTTATCCGCCAATTGGAAGAGAAAATGAAACTCCTGGATATGGACCCGGCCTTCGCCCATCGCTACGTCAACGAAGGGTTTTCCGGCGGGGAGAAGAAGCGCAACGAAATCCTGCAGATGATGATGCTCGAGCCGCGCGTGGCCATCCTCGACGAGATTGATTCCGGTCTCGACATCGACGCCCTCAAAATCGTGGCCAAGGGCGTCAACGCCATGCGCGCGCCGGAGCGCGCCTTCCTCATCATCACCCACTACCAGCGCCTCCTGAACTACATCACGCCCGACCATGTCCACGTCATGATGCAAGGCCGCATCGTCAAGTCGGGCGGTCCGGAGCTGGCCGAACGCCTGGAAGCGGAAGGGTACGACGCGCTGAAGGCCGAACTGGGCATCGAAGACGCCACCGTCGGGCAGAAGGCCTGATCGGGCGCCGGTAGAGGGGGCTATAGCGATGAGCGTGGAAATGGACGTGCAGCTGGACCGCCAGACGATCACCCGATTTTCGCAGGACTGCGGCGAGCCCGACTGGATGCGCGCGCTGCGGCTGGAAAGCCTGGAGCGGGCCGAGGCGCTGCCGCTCCCCAAGCTGGAGAAAATCAGCCTGAAGAACTGGAACTTTACCCGCTTCACGCCGTTTAGGGCCGAGGCGCCCTTGTCGTCGCCGGAGACGTTGCCGCAAGCGTTGCGGGACCTGTTTGCCGCCGGCGAAACCCGCAACCTGCTCGTCCAGCAAAACTCCAGCGTCGTGTTCCGTCAGGTAGCCGAGGACCTGGCGCGCCAGGGCGTCGTCTTTACCGACCTCGCCACCGCGCTGCGCGAACACGGCGATGTGGTTCGCCGCTATTTTGGGCAAGCCGTCAAACCGGACGAAAACAAGCTGACCGCCCTGCACGCGGCGCTGTGGAGCGGCGGGGCCTTCCTCTACGTGCCGCGGGGGGTTGACGTGTCCCTTCCCGTTCAGGCCGTCTACTGGGCGGCCGATGCCGGCGTGGGCCTCTTCCCCCACGTGGTGATTGTCGCCGAGGCGAACAGCTCGGTCACCTACGTGGAGAACGTCGTCAGCGACGAACCGGAGCAGCAAGCGGTGCACATGGGCGTCATGGAGATCTTTGTCGGTCCCGGGGCGCGTGTGCGCGTGGCGTCGGTGCGGCACCTGGCCGCCGGCATGACCGATGTCGTCTACCGCCGCGCCGTCGTCGCCCGCGACGGGCGCATCGAGTGGATCCTCGGCGAGATGGGGAGCGGCAACACGATCTCCGAAAACGCGACCGTCCTGCAAGAGGACGGCGCCTGTGCCGACACGAAGCTCGTCACCATCGCCGGCGGCGAGCAGAAGGCGAGCTTCACGTCCAAGGTGGTCCATGTCGGCCGGCACACCGAGTCGACCATCCTGGCCAAGGGCGTGATGATGGACGCGGCCACGGCCATCCTCAACGGGATCACGAAGATCGAAAAGGGCGCCACGAAGGCGAACGGTGAGCAGGCGGAGTCGGTGCTCATGCTCAGCGACAAGGCGCGGGGCGACGCCAACCCGATCCTGCTCATCGACGAGGACGACGTGAAGGCCGGCCACGCCGCCAGCGTCGGCAAGCTCGACGAACTGCAGCTCTACTACCTGATGTCGCGCGGCATTTCCCGGGAAGAAGCCGAGCGGCTCCTCATTCACGGCTTCCTGGCGCCGGTGGTGTCGGAGATCCCCATCGCCGGCGTGAAGGAGCGCCTCCAGTCTGTGATCGAAAGGAAACTGGGACGATGAACGTCAAGGAGATTCGTGCGCTGTTTCCGATTCTTCATCAGGAGGTTAACGGTCACCCGCTGGTCTACCTTGACAGCGCGGCCACATCGCAAAAGCCGCTGCCGGTCATCGAAGCGGTGGAACGCTACTATAAGGAATACAACTCCAACGTCCACCGCGGGGTGCACACCCTCGGCACGAAGGCCACCGACGCCTACGAGGGGGCACGGGAGAAGGTGGCCCGCTTTCTCAACGCGCCCGATCCGGCGCAGATCATCTTCACGCGGGGCACGACGTCGGCCCTCAACCTGGTGGCCTGGTCCTACGCCCGCGCCGTTTTGGAGCCGGGGGATGAGATCGTCCTCACGCCGATGGAGCACCACAGCAACCTGATCCCGTGGCAGCAGGCGGCCAAGGCGACGGGGGCGACGCTGAAATACGTGCCCCTGCGCCCCGACGGCACCATCGCCGTCGAGGACTTCGCCCAGACGGTGACGGCGCGGACGAAGATCGTGGCGGTCACCCACGTCTCCAACGTCCTGGGGACGATCAACCCGATCAAGACCTTTGCCGCCATCGCCCACGAAAAGGGTGCCGTCATCGTCGTCGACGGGGCGCAGTCGACGCCGCACATGAAGGTGGACGTTCAGGACCTCGATGTCGACTTCTACGCCTTCTCCGGCCACAAGATGTGCGCGCCGACGGGCATCGGCGTGCTGTACGGCAAGCGCCACCTCCTCGAGCAGATGGAACCCATCGAATTCGGCGGCGAGATGATCGACACCGTCGAGCTGTACGATGCGACGTGGAAGGAGCTGCCGTGGAAGTTCGAGGGTGGCACGCCGATCATCGCCGGGGCCATCGGCCTGGCGGCGGCCATCGACTTCCTCGAGTCGATTGGCCTGGACGCCATCCGCGCCCACGAGGAGCGGCTGGCCCGCTACGCCCTCGAGCGCCTGCGGGCCATCGACGGCGTGACGGTGTACGGGCCGGAGGAGCGCGCTGGGCTCGTCACCTTCAACGTGGAGGGGGTTCATCCCCACGATGTGGCCACGGTGCTCGACTCCCGCGGCATTGCCGTGCGGGCCGGGCACCACTGCGCCCAGCCCCTCATGCGCTGGCTGGGGGTGACGGCCACGGCGCGGGCCAGCTTCTACCTCTACAACACGGAAGAGGAGATCGACAAACTGGCCGACGCACTCCAGTACGCAAAGGAGTACTTCCACAATGTCCTTGGATGAGCTCTACCGTCGGGTGATCCTCGACCATTACCAGAAGCCCCGCAACTGGGGGCGGCTGGACGACGACGCGGTCACCGTGGACCTGAACAACCCCACCTGCGGCGACCGCATCTCGCTGCAGATGCGCATCGAGGACGGGAAGGTGGCCGATGCGCGCTTCACCGGCGAGGGCTGCTCGATCAGCCTCGCCTCGGCATCGATGATGACCGAGGCGATCAAGGGCAAGTCGATTGATGAGGCTCTGGCCCTCGCCGACGCCTTTTCCCGCCTCATGCAGCGCCAAGACGTGGGGGACATCGACTTGGGCGACCTCGAAGCCTTGCAAGGGGTGTCCAAGTTTCCGGCGCGCATCAAGTGCGCCCTGCTGGCGTGGAAGGCGATGCAGCAAGGCCTGCGCCACGCCGGCCAACCCGCAAAGGAGTGATCCGCCATGGCCAAACGTGCGCCTGAGTTGGAAGAATACAAGTACGGGTTCCGCGACCCGGACATCGCCGTCTACCGCACGAAGAAGGGCCTGTCGCGGGAGGTCGTCGAGGAGATCTCCCGCGTGAAGAACGAGCCCGACTGGATGCGCGAGTTCCGCCTCAAGGCGCTGGAGATCTTCTTCTCCAAGCCGATGCCGACCTGGGGCGGCGACCTGTCGAAGCTCAACTTCGACGACATCACCTACTACGTGAAGCCCTCGGAGCGGCAGGGCCGCAGCTGGGACGAGGTGCCGGAGGAGATCAAGCGCACCTTCGACCGCCTCGGGATTCCCGAAGCGGAGCAGAAGTTCCTCGCCGGCGTCTCGGCCCAGTACGAGTCGGAGGTCGTCTACCACAACATCCGCGAGGACCTCGAGAAGCAGGGGGTCATCTTCTGTGACACCGACACGGCGGTGCGCGAATACCCCGAGCTGGTGCGGGAGTACTTCGGCACGGTGGTCCCGCCGACGGACAACAAGTTCGCCGCGCTCAACAGCGCCGTGTGGTCGGGTGGCAGCTTCATCTACGTGCCGCCGGGCGTCAAGGTGGAGATCCCGCTGCAGGCCTACTTCCGCATCAACTCGGAGAACATGGGGCAGTTTGAGCGGACGCTGATCATCGTCGACGAAGGGGCCTTCGTCCACTACGTCGAGGGCTGCACGGCGCCGATCTACAGCACCGACTCGCTGCACAGCGCCGTCGTCGAGATCATCGTCAAGAAGGGCGCCCGCTGCCGCTACACGACGATCCAGAACTGGTCGACCAACGTGTACAACCTGGTGACGAAGCGCGCCGTGGCCTACGAGGACGCCACGATGGAGTGGATCGACGGCAACATCGGGTCCAAGCTGACGATGAAGTACCCGGCCGTCATCATGAAGGGGCGCGGCGCCAAGGCCTACGTGATGTCGATCGCCGTGGCCGGCAAGGGGCAGCACCAGGACGCCGGGGCGAAGGTGATCCACCTTGCGCCGGAGACCAGCTCCACCGTCGTCTCCAAGTCGATCAGCAAGAACGGCGGGAAGACCACCTACCGCGGGCTGGTCACCTTCGGCCGCAACGCCCACGGCGCGAAGGCCAGCATCAAGTGCGACACGCTCATCCTCGACAAGGAATCCACCTCCGACACCATCCCGTACAACGAGGTGCTGAACGACAACGTCACCCTTGAGCACGAGGCCACGGTGTCGAAGGTGAGCGAGGAGATGCTTTTTTACCTGATGAGCCGCGGCATCCCCGAAGACGAGGCCACGCAGATGATCGTGATGGGGTTCATCGAGCCCTTCACCAAGGAGCTGCCGATGGAGTACGCCGTGGAGATGAACCGGCTCATCAAGTTCGAAATGGAAGGGTCGATCGGGTAACCAAATGGCTGCGAACGCCTCTCGCCTTCGCGAGGGGCTTTTTTGTTGGACGTCATGACAATCGAAGCGGCCGCGCGTTCCCATGGGGATGCGCGGCCGCTGGGGGTGTTTTTCGCGCGCCGCCTTACAACTGGTGATAGATGAAGGAAAAGCGCGCGGCGTGTTCCATCTCGTCCGTCATCGCTTCATAGAAGATGTCGCGAATGGTTTGGCTGCGGGTGAGCAGCTGCGTGTCGCGGTACAGTTCCGCCGCCTCCACTTCGTCGTAGAACGCCTTTTTCAGCCCTTCTTCGTAGGTGGCAAAGGTGACGGTCATCGGCTGGACATCGGGACGGCGGCCGGTCAGGCGGAAGTAGAGGTGCGCAAACATCCGGTAATGCTTGTGTTCATCTTTGTAGGCGTGTTCAATCTGTTCGCGGTGTTCTGCGTTGGGCGCCATGTCCATCAGGCGGCGGTAGAAGCGGATGGCGGTAAGCTCTCCGACAAGGGCCATCCGCAAGTTTCTCATGAACCGGTCGGCATCCGTGAAGAGGTGGGGGGCCTGCATCCGCTCAGGAACGGCGGAGGAGGAAGCATGTGGGGAGCTGGATGCGGACGGCCACGCGCGCGAGGGGCGCATCCAACCGTATGGCGGATATTCGGGGTGCATCGGTTTCCCTCCTTCTCCATGCTGTGTCAAGTGTATGCCTGTGGGGGAGAAGGGGAAACCCGCACATGCCCCGGAGGGGACCCAGAAGGGTTTCCCTTTTTTTCATAACCAAAAAACAACGCTTCGGAGAGGGCCTCCTGCGTCCCTTCCGAAGCGTTCGCATTGCGATGGGGTTAGGATGAAGAGGGCGCGCGTGTTTCCTCCCCTTGATCGGCGATTTGGATCCAATTCAAACCCTGGTCACGCGTGAGGTACACGTCCCGATGGTAGGTGGCCACCGCCAGCTCCCCTTCACGAACCGGATTCGGCGCCAGATAGACGATCGTGTCGTCGTCTGCCAACGGGATGCGGAGTTTCCGGGACTGCTTGTCGGCGAGATCCATCTCGTAAAGGAACGGACCGTTCTTGTATCCGGCCACGAGAAGGGTTCCCTTTTGGGTGAACGCCAAGGCGGTGACGGGCATCTGGGGAAGGACGGGTTGGAAGCGATGGCCTCGATCCGTGGAGAGATAAAGCCCGCTGTCTGCGCCCACCGCAACCACGGCGCTGTTTGTTGGATGCACAGCCAAGGCCACCCACGCGTTGTGGGCCGTGATGGCTTCGTTCGGCAGGCTGTTCATCGCGCTTTTGACCCATGTTTTTCCTTCATCGGCGGTGAAATAGAGTCCCGGAGAAGCCATTCGGCTGTTCGGCACGGTGTTGATCGCGTACAGTACGCGTGACTGGTACCCGGCGGCCATGACGTGAAAATCGGCTTCGCCGCCCAGCCCCAGGGTTTTGAGGGTGGCTCCTTCGTCGGTGCTTTTGACCAGTCCCAGCGGATCCGGCAAGTTGCTTCCCGGGGCGGGATGGCCGCTGGCATAAAAGCCGTCGTTTACCGGGGCAAACCCCATAAAATCGTGCCCCGGCGTGTCCGGTCGGATCCATTCGCCATTTGCGTACACCCGCAGCCCGTCATGGGCAGCCAGGAGCAAACGCTGACCGTCGGGGGAGTACCCCAGGCCGTGCAGGTGTTCGAACTGGACCGTCTTCCCCGCGCCCCACCGGCCGGGCCACAGAAACGCCGCGCCGAGAAGAACGCTGATCAAGACGCCGACAAGTCCCCACAGCAAATACGGGTGAAGTCTTCGTTTGGTTGCGCGATTCGCTTTCGCCACCGATCACCGCTCCCCTTGTCCGTTTCTGTCATCATGCTCTTTCCCTGTGAAGACAGGGTGAGAAAAATGTGGCGAAAGGGTGACAACGGTTGGGTTCCGGGGCGCGGCTTCACCGGATTCAGCGCCTCCAGGTAGCGGCGGACGGCGGAAGGAATGCGGCGGGGGTGGATCAAGATTGGCGGCGTGTGTTCGTGTTTTCCGAGCCGAAGAGGGTGAAGGTTCGATCGGCAAAGCGATGCAAAATTTGCCGGGTGGCCGGTGGGATGGACTCGCGCGTCACAAAGACGATCGGCACGCCGTTGTGCGCCGCGTAATAACCCTATGCCCAACGGTAAAGTGGCGTGCACGTTGGGCGTCAGGATTCGTATTTGACGAGGACGATCAGCCCGCCGGGTTCTACGTGCGCGTTGGCGGTGTGGTGCAGCTCGTGGCAATGAAACAGCCACTGGCCCGGGTTGTCGGCCAGAAAGTCGATGTCGACCGTCTCCCCGGGGTTCAAGGTCACCGTGTTGGCGATCTGCGGCGTTGGCAAGGGATGGCCGTCTTTGGCCAGGATCCGAAAGTCGTGTCCGTGCAGGTGCATGGGATGGATGCCGTTGCTGATGTTGGCCAGGCGCAAGCGAACCAGCTCCCCGCGTTTCACCTTGATCGGCTGGGTGTCGGGGAACGCCTTTCCGTTGATCGTCCAATAGTTGTAATCCATCCCCATGACCGTGCTGCCGGCCTCGTCCCCGGGGCGTTTGGACGGCATGGGCATACCGCCATGCGGCCCGTTGGGTTGGCCTTTGTCTTTCAGCCCCTGTTCCATCATGCTCCGGACGTCGCCTTTTTGCTTGAGGAGGCCCGGCTCGCCTTTGGCCATGCCGGTCATGCGATCGTGGGCCCTTCCGTGTGGGCCGTTTTGCTGTTGGTCCCGCGGATTGCCGGCATGGCCCGGAATGTGCCACCCGCTCAGCATCAGGGTGTACTCCCGGTCATGCCTCAACGCGGGATCGGGCTTTTGCGGATCGATGATGAGCAGGCCGTACAACCCCTTGTCGATTTGCGCGATGCTGTTGAAGTGGGAATGGTACATGTACGTTCCCGCGTGGTTGGCGACGAATTCGTACGTGAACGTTTCGCCGGGTTTGATGGCGTGTTGGGTGAAGGACGGCACACCGTCCATGTTGTTGGGCACGTGAAGGCCGTGCCAGTGGATGGCCGTCTCTTCGGGCAGGCTGTTTTTCACGATGACGCGAAGGGTGTCCCCTTCGGTGGCGCGGAGGGTCGGCCCGGGAACGGTTCCGTTAAAGGTGTAGGCGTCTGTTGTGACGCCGGAGACAACTTCCCAGCGCGCCGGTTTTGCTTCGAGGCGAAAGACCCGCACCTTTCCGGTGGGGCGAATCTCGTCGGTTTCGCGAAGTGGAGGCAAGTTGCGCAATTTGCGGGTTGTGAGTTCGACGGGTGCAGCGGGACGCGTCGCGCCGGGAGCGGTTTCGTTCTGCATGTGTCCCGGCGGATGGTGTTCTTGTTCGTTGTTTGGGTTTTTGCCCTCGGGCATGGGTTGGCGAACGGCGGAGGCACAACCGGTTGCTGTGAAAAGAACAAGTACAAGCGCAAGGGAGAGGGCATGTCGGTTCATCTTGGCTGTCAACCTCCTTCACCTGTGGCTATAAGGCATCTACCGTATAGGATGGCCTGCGTGTCGGATGTTCATGATGGACCCTACCATGCATAAGCCGTCTGTGGCACGAGGAACATTACCCATGGGGCAATCCGTCCCCTACCCTGTTTCGAGGAGGGTTTGTGGCCCACCATGCCCGCCGTTGTTCAAACCCGTGTGGAGCATTTCCAGACGTGCATCGACGCGTGCAACGCGTGCATGCAGGCGTGTGAGCAATGCCTGACGTCCTGCCTGAACGAACCGGATGTCCAGGCGCGCGTGACGTGCATTCAGCTGCTGCGCGATTGCGCGGAGATCTGCGCGGTGGCCTCCCGTTACATGGCGCGGAACAGCGCGTATGCCAAGCAGGTGTGCGCTTTGTGCGCGACGGTGTGCGAGGCGTGCGCGGCCGAATGCGCCAAGTTCCAGGATGCGCACTGCCAGGCGTGCGCCGAGGCGTGCCGCAAATGCGCCGCGGAATGCCGGAAGATGGCGGCGTAAGGCCCTGGCGAAGGAGAGGGCGCCCGAGGGGGCGCCCCTTCGTTTTTCCGCGTGAGATTGGCATTGACAGGCAGTCAGCCGCCGCGATATAATACCCCATGGGGGTAAATACCCTGGTAGGGTATTTAGCGCTTAACATCGTGAGGAGGCGAAATCCATGACCACCAAAACCCTCAACGTACAAGGGATGTCCTGCAGCCATTGCGTTCAGGCCATCGAGCGGGCCTTGAAGGGCATCGCGGGTGTTTCTGCCGTGCACGTCGACCTGGCGAAGGGAACCGTGACGGTCACGTACGACGAGGCGTCGGTTGGGGAAGCGCAATTGAAGGAAGCGATTGAAGAAGCGGGCTACGACGTCGTGTAACCGCGGAAAGCGGGGGAACGCCGATGACCACCGAAACCGCATCCCGTGGGGCTCGCGTGGAGCAAGACGAACACGTCACGCTGGGGATCGTCGGCATGACGTGTGCGGCGTGCGCGCGGCGCATCGAGAAGGGCTTGCTCAAGGTGGACGGCGTGAAGGCGGCCGCCGTCAACCTGGCGACGGAGAAGGCCACCGTCACCTACGACCCGGAGCGGACGTCGGTGGAAGACCTGATCGACGCCGTCCGGCGCATCGGGTATGACGTCCGCGGCGAAACGGTGACCCTCGCCGTGCGGGGGATGACGTGCGCCGCCTGCGCCGCCCGCATCGAGCGGCAGCTCAAGAAGGTGGCGGGCGTGCTGGACGCCCGCGTCAACCTGGCCGCGGAAACGGCGACGGTCGACTACCTGCCCGGAAAGGCGGATGTCGACGCCCTCGTCGCCGCGGTCCGCAAGGCGGGGTACGACGCGGCTATCGACGCGGGGGCGGACGCCGAGGAAGAGGCGCGGCAGCGCACCTACCTCGAGCAGAAGCGGGCGCTGCTCACCAGCGCCCTGTTGTCCCTCCCCTTTGTGGTGCAGATGCTGTCCGACTTTGCGGCGCAGGCCGCGCCGCAGTGGCCCTGGCGCTTCCATCTCCCGCCGTACCTGCAGCTTGTCCTCGCCACCGTCGTCCAATTTACGGTGGGGATGCGCTTTTATCGGGGTGCGGTCAAGGCGCTGCGGGCAAGGAGCGCCAACATGGACGTGTTGGTGGCCCTCGGCACGTCGGCGGCGTACGGCTACAGCCTGTATGCCGTGCTGACCGGCGCGACCCACCAGCTGTACTTCGAAGCGTCGGTCATCATCCTGACGCTGATTTTGCTCGGGAAACTGCTCGAGGCACGGGCCAAAGGGCAGACGTCGGCGGCGATCCAAAAGCTGATGCGCCTGCAGGCCAAGACGGCCCGCGTCATCCGCGACGGGCAGGAAGTGGACGTGCCGCTCGAGGACGTGCGGGTCGGCGACCTGGTCGTCGTCCGGCCGGGGGAGAAGATTCCCGTGGACGGCGTCATCGTCGAGGGGAGCACGACGGTCGACGAGTCGATGCTGACCGGCGAGAGCTTGCCCGTGCCCAAAGGCGTGGGCGACGAGGTGATCGGGGCCACCCTGAACAAGCACGGCGCGTTCACGTTCCGGGCGACCAAAGTGGGCAAGGACACGGCCCTGGCGCAAATCATCAAGCTCGTCGAAGAAGCACAGGGCTCCAAGGCACCGATCCAGCGGCTGGCCGACAAGATCTCCGGCGTCTTCGTGCCCATCGTCATCGGCATTGCGGGTCTCACCTTTGCCGTGACAGCCGTCACAAGCGGCGTGGCCCCTGCACTCGTCAGCGCCGTGGCTGTTCTTGTCATCGCATGTCCCTGCGCGCTCGGGCTGGCCACGCCGACGGCGGTGATGGTGGGAACGGGCAAAGGGGCCGAAACGGGCATCCTGATCAAAGGGGCCGAGCACCTGGAGAACGCCCACCGCATCACCACCGTGGTCCTCGACAAAACGGGCACGATCACGAAGGGCGAGCCGGAGGTGACCGACGTGGTCGCATCCGGCGCGGTGGCCGAAGACGAGCTCCTGCGCCTGGCGGCCAGCGCGGAAAGGGGTTCTGAGCACCCGCTGGGGGAAGCGATCGTCAAGGCCGCCAAGGAAAAAGGGATGACCCTGGCCGAACCGTCCCGCTTCCACGCCATTCCCGGCCACGGGATCGAGGCGGAGGTGGAGGGGCACACGCTGCTTGTCGGGAACGCCAAGTTGATGCGCGAGCGCAGCGTCGACATCTCCGCGTTGCGCGCGGCCCAGGAGGCGCTGGAGGCGCAGGGCAAGACGGCCATGCTGGTGGCCATTGACGGCGCGGCGGTCGGCCTTCTCGCCGTGGCCGACACGGTGAAGCCGACGTCGGCGGAAGCAGTTCGCCGCTTGCGGGCCATGGGCATCGACGTGATCATGATGACGGGCGACAACCGCCGCACGGCCGAGGCCATCGCCCGGGAGGTAGGCATTGACCAGGTCATGGCCGAGGTGCTCCCCGAGGACAAGGCGGCCATGGTCGAGAAGCTGAAAGGCGAGGGCAAGGTGGTGGCCATGGTGGGCGACGGCATCAACGACGCGCCGGCGCTGGCGGCGGCCGACGTCGGCATTGCCATCGGCACGGGCACGGACGTGGCCATCGAGGCGGCCAACATCACCCTCATGCGCGGCGACCTCATGGGCATTGTCAACGCCATCCGGCTGTCGAAGGCGACAATGCGCAAGATTCGCCAGAACCTCTTCTGGGCCTTCGCTTACAACGTCGTGCTCATCCCGGTGGCTGCGCTGGGGCTTTTGACGCCCATCCTCGCCGGCGCGGCGATGGCGGCCAGCTCCGTGTCGGTGGTCACCAACGCCCTTCTGCTCCGCCGGTGGAAACCGGTGTGACCAGCCTTTCCTTCGGCCCTTCTCCCTAGGGGCTTTCCCCTCGGGGCGAAGGGCTTTTCGATTGCCCGTTGCGCGTGACGGAATCGCTGTTGATGGGCGATGCGCCATGGCGTGCACACACATTCCTCACATGCCGGCGGTAGAATGAAGAAGATCATCAGGGCGTCAAGCAGGAGGGTAGGGTTTCAATGAAAGCGATTCTGTTGACAATCGGAGATTTTCCGGTTCGATCGTACGGCCTCGTGGTTGCACTGGCGATTGTCTTGGCGGTGGGCGTTGCCAGCTATATGAGCCGCGGCACCGCCTATCGGCCGCACATCCTCAACCTTGCCCTCTATGCCGTGGTGGGCGGGCTGTTGGGAGCGCGGTTGTGGGAGGTGCTCTTTTTTCAGTGGGACTACTATTCGCGCCATCCCGGCGAGGTGCTGGCGATTTGGGAAGGCGGGGTGTCTATCCAAGGGGCGCTGGTTGGCGGGTGGGCGGCTGCCTTGTGGTACGCACGTCGGCATAAGCTCGATTTTTGGGAACTGAGCGATGTGGTGGCTCCGGCGCTGGTGTTTGGTCAAGGCATTGGCCGCATCGCCTGCTTGTTGAACGGCGACGCCTACGGTTCGCCGACGGGTTCCGGTTTTGGCCTTGTCTATCCGCCGGGAACCGCCGCCTATGCCGCGTACGGCTCGCAGCCGCTCTGGCCGGCGGAAGTGTGGGAAGGGCAATGGGACATGATCGTGTTCGGCTTGCTGCTCATGCTGAAAAACCGCCCGTGGCCGAAAGGGTTCATCTTTTTGGCGTACGCCATCCTGTACTCGGTGGGCCGGTTTTTCTTGGAGTTTTTGCGCGGCGATTCGCCACGGTACCTGTTTGATTGGACGGCGGCGCAGTGGACGAGCGCAGTGATCCTCGTTCTCGCCCTCGCGGCACTGGCCGTCCGGCTGGGAAAAGGGCGAAGGAAGGCGGGGGTGGCGGACGGAACGTGAAAAGGCCCGCGGTCGACGCCGCGGGCGTTTTTGCGCCTGCTCACCGCACCATGAGCGTTCCGGTCATGCCCTGTTCGGCGTGGCCGGGCAGCGTGCACGCAAAGGTGTACGTGCCGCGCTCCAGCGGGATGAACGTCATCGTGGCCGTCTCTCCCGGTTTGGCGTGCAGGTGCCAGGCGGAACGTCCCGCGCCGTGTTGCGCATGCACGCGGGGCGGTCCGTCGCCGTGGGCTTGCGCGCGGAAGCCTTCCAGGTGAAGGTCGTGCTCCGCCGCGCCCCGGTTCACGAGGGACAGGGTGACCGGTTGGCCGGCCGGCACGGAGAGCGTCTTCGGCTGATAGGCGAAATCGACGGCGACAACCTCCAACCGAAGCGGACGCGGGCGGTCGTCTCTGGCCAGGGAAAGGGGCGAACCCTGACGTACATAGGCCAGGAGCAACAAGAGCAGCAAACCGGAAACCAGAAACGGCCGGCGGAACAGCGAGACGAGACGGGGGCGGGCTTCTTCGGCCAACAAGGCCAAGAGCAAAACGGTGACGCACGCGAAAAGGGTGAACGCCAGCTTCAGGAAGGTATCGGCTCGCTCGGGCGGCAGCATGTCATGGGTCATGGCTCCCATCATGCCGCCCATGAGGCCGGACAGGATCCCTTCCAGTGTGGCCATGGGTGAGGAGGCCAGGGCGGAAAGCGCGCCAAGGAGCATGGCAAAGCCGCCCCCAATCCATAAAGCGGAGAAGAGGTCGCCGGTGAGCGCAGCTGTGCCGGCGCCGACGGTAAGGCCTCCCGCCATACCCAGGGTCATGGCGGCCATGCGGGCCGACTCCATGGACAACTTCCGGCGCCACCGCCGGCAGCAGACCGTCACGCCTAGGCTGATGAGGGTGACGAGCAGCAGCGTGGTCCACACCAGGTCAGGCATGTTGGCACCTCCGTTTCAGGCGATGGGGTATCCATGTGTATGGCGCCGGGCCGACGGGTAGTCCCTTTTTTCCGGACACCGTTCCGCCACATTTTCTTCACGCGTTTCTCACACAGCCCCTTTACGATAGACGGCAAAAGCGGGTTCCGCTTCGAAAGGGGCGGTTTCGCCCCGTTTCCGGTGAACCGGCACAAGAGAGGCGAACGTTCACCATTTCCTTGAGGAGGGAGAGACCATGCGCGCATTCCACGGGAAGTGGAAGGTGGCGCTTCTGGTTTTGGCGTTGGCGGTGCTGGCCGGCTGTTCGAGCGCCGACAAGGGCGGCACAACGGAGCACGTTGGCGGCCACGGCGCGGCGCCGGCGGCGACCGTCTCGAGCAAGCCGGCCCAGCCGACGAACGTGTTGCGTCCCGACCAAAACGGCGAAATCCAGCTGGTGGCGAAGGTAGCGAAGCAAGAAGTTGCCCCCGGTGTCGTGAAAGAGGTGTGGACATACAACGGCAGCGTGCCCGGCCCGGAAATCCGCGTCAAGCAGGGCGAGACCGTGCGCGTGCGCTTCAAAAACGAGCTCCCGGTTCCGACGACGATCCACTGGCACGGGCTGCCGGTGCCCAACGCGATGGACGGCGTTCCCGGCGTGACGCAAAACGCCGTCAAGCCGGGCGAAGAGTTCGTGTACGAATTCAAGGCGACCGTTTCCGGGACGTACATGTACCATTCCCACCAGGACAGCGCCAACCAGGTCGACCGCGGACTGTATGGCGCGATCGTGGTGGAAGAACCCCAGTCGGCTTACGATCGTGACTACACGCTGATGCTGGACGAGTGGATGAAAGACGACAACGCGGGCGGCATGGACCACGGGGCAATGGGCGGCATGATGCACGGATCGGGTGACGGCACGGCGGGGCAAAACATGGAGGGCATGCACGGAACACAGGGGACGCAAGGCATGCAGGGCATGCACGGAGGAAGCGGCGGTGCCGCGCAGGAGATGTCGATGACCGACATGATGCGGCAGCACATGAAGCTGTACGACATCTTCACCGTCAACGGCAAATCGGGCTCCCTCATCCCGCCGCTTAAGGTGAAGGAAGGGGAGCGCGTGCGCCTTCGCCTGATCAACATCGGCACCCTGCCGCACGCCCTGCACCTTCACGGCCATGCCTTCACCGTCGTGGCGCGCGACGGCCAGAGCGTTGCCGAACCGCGGCCGATGAAAGACCAGCTCGTGACCGTCGCGCCGGGCGAGCGCGTCGACATCGCCTTCACGGCGGACAATCCCGGAACCTGGTACCTGGAATCCCACGATGAGGGAACGGCGGCCGCCCCGGGCATGAAGGTGGCGATCCAATACGAGGGCGCATCGAAGCAAACGGACCGGCCCAACGAAACAGCCAAGCTGCCGGGGGTCGATTTGCTCAACTACGGGAAAGCGGAGAAAGGCCCCTTCACGCTGGATCAGAAGTACGACGTCGAATACACGATGGAACTGGGCACGGCGATGGGCAAAACGGGGATGGTCTTCACGATCAACGGCAAAACGTTCCCCGACACGCCGCCCATCCGCGTCAAGAAAGGCGATCTGGTCAAGGTGCGCCTCATCAACCGGTCCCCGATGGACGAGCACCCGATGCACCTGCACGGCCACTTCTACCAGGTGCTGAGCAAAAACGGCAAGCCGCTGACCGGCGCCCCGGTGATCAAGGACACGCTGAACGTCAAGCCTGGTGAAGAATACGTGGTCGCCTTCCGCGCCGACAACCCCGGCCACTGGATGTTCCACTGCCACGTGTTGCACCACGCCGCGGCGGGCATGGTGACGCAGGTGCGCTACGACGGGTATCAGTCGAAGGTGAAGCCGGATCCGAACGACAAACCCGAGTAATGTCTTTGTGTGCGGAATCGGGACGACCAGGGAGAGGAATGCTCTCCCTGGTCTTCTCCTCTTCGACGAAAAACGGCCATCGCCGCCTGCTGGATGAAAACGTCAATCCGCGGAGAAGCGGAGCGCAGGAACGGGGCGCAGGGAGAAGCGAATACAAGCCAACGGGGAGGGAACCGGAATGAGGAAAACGGGGAAGGCGTGGATTTTGGCGGCCGCCTTGGTTGGCATACTGGCCATCGGCGCGATGGGAAAATGGGATTTCGCCCTGTTCGGGATGGCCTTGCTTTGTCCGTTGGCCCACCTGTTGTTCCACGGTCGTCATACGGGGCATGGGAACCGCTCTGACCACAACCACCGCATCTCGTCTCATGATTGATGGGGTCGCGTGAGCCGGAAATGCGTGAGTTTGTGGCGGAAAGGAGGATCGGCTTGTGGTGCCGTTGAAGGATCGCCTGGCGCGATTCTCCGCCGTGCTGACATCCGGCTTGGCCTGCCTGGCCTGAATCCTGCCGGTCTTGGTGGTTCCGCTCGGTCTGAGCGGCGCGCTCTTTTCGACGATGGCGTTCTTCGCAAAATACCAGTGGTGGTTTGTGGGCATCAGTGTTGGTACGTTGGCCGTTGCCCACTACCTGACATGGAAGCGTCGGCACGTGGTGCCGAGGACGCATGTGATGGTGTTGTGGGCCGCGACATTTCTTAC
Source organism: Calditerricola satsumensis (assembly GCF_014646935.1). GTDB lineage: Bacteria > Bacillota > Bacilli > Calditerricolales > Calditerricolaceae > Calditerricola > Calditerricola satsumensis. The sequence continues at coordinate 23,387 of NZ_BMOF01000011.1, forward strand.
GCTCGGTAGCGTGATGTTTGTGCTGTACACGTATGGGTATATCTAGAAGGAAGCGGGTCGAGAACGATGCCCACCCGAATCGTGTGGATCGCCTTGTTGGGCCTGCTGCTGGTTGTCGTCATGGGAATGGTTGTCGTTGTGGCGCAGCAAACCGGTTCTCGTTCGTCGACGGCATGGGAGTCTCTTTCCCCGGAAGCGCTGGAAAATGAACTGGGGAAAAGCGAGATGGTCATTGTCGACCTGCGCGAACCGGAGCTGTATCGGAACGGGCACATTCCTGGCGCAATCAACATTCCGTTTTATACGTTTCAGGCACGCTATCGGGAGCTGGACTCCAAAAAGCGGATCGTCTTCGTATGCCACACCGGACCGATGGGCGAAGCAAGCGCGCAGTTTTTGGTGGAAAAGGGCTATGCGCGCGTGGCCAATCTGGAGGGCGGCATGGCGCGGTGGCGCGGTCCGGTGACGCGTTGACCGAGGCGTGCCGAGCGTGAGGGGAGGTTTTCATGCGCATTTTGGTGGTGGACGATGAAGCGCCCATGCGCGCGCTGCTTCGGCTGTTTCTCGAACAAAACGGGTTTGCCGTTTCCGAGGCGGAAGACGGCCATGCGGCGCTGGCGCGCGCTCGTGCGGAGCAGCCGGATCTTATCCTTCTCGACATCATGTTGCCGGGCCTTGACGGTTGGCAGGTGTGCCGCATGCTGCGCGAGGAAAGCGATGTGCCGATCATCATGCTCACCGCTCGCGACGACGTCCGCGACCGGGTGGCCGGCCTCGATGCGGGAGCGGACGACTACCTGGTGAAACCGTTTGCCGAGGAGGAGCTGATGGCCCGCATTCGCGCCGTGCTGCGCCGCGCCAAAAAAGCTGGTGACCGGCTTAGGGCCGGTCCTTTGGTCGTCGATTTGCGCGCAAGAGAAGCCTCTTGCCACGGGCGACGCCTGGCCTTGACCCCGAAGGAGTTTGACCTTCTTGCGCTGCTCGCGCGCCATCCGGGCCAGGTTTTCGATCGCGAGCAGCTCATTGAACGGGTGTGGGGATGGGATTACGAGGGGGACGTGCGCACGGTGGACACCCACGTCAAAGCGCTGCGGGCGAAACTGGAGGAAGCCGGTTGCATGCGCGACCTGATTGAAACCGTGCGCGGTGTGGGGTACCGCTTTGCCCCCCAAACCGCGCGGCCCGGTGGCGATCGAGCATGATGCGCCTCAAGTTGGCCACCAAGCTGGGACTCTTGCTGTTTGCGCTGCTCAGCCTGCTCTATTTGCTGCTGGTGGCGGTGCTGTATGTGAGCTTCAGCCGTTCGCTGGCGGCCCAGGTGGCGGAGGATTTGCTCCACCGCGGCCACGGCCACGCCGAGGTGCTCGGCCGCCGGTGGGGGGAGGAGGCGCTGCACCATGTGGCCGAGATGGAACGGCAAACCGGTTTGATCGCCGCGGTGGTGGATCGGACGGGAACGGTGCTGGCCCAGTCGGACCCGCTGGCCCCCGAACAGGTTCGGTACCTGAAGGTGGACGCGCGCGCCGCCGTGCACCGGGAAGGGGTTGTTGTGACGCGGAATTGGCGAACAGAGCCGTACATCGTCACATGGTCGCCCGTGTTTCGACATGGCGAATGGGTGGCCACTGTGGTGCTGTTTGAGCCGACGGAACCCCTCCGGCGCGACCTTGCGGCTTTCAAGTGGGCCAGCTGTGTCGCGTTCGCCTTTATGACCGTGCTTTCCCTGGCGCTGACGGCCGTGTTGTCCAAGCGGCTGACCGAACCGCTTCGGGAAATGACCGCCGTGACGTCCGCCATCGCCGAAGGGGATTATTCCCAGCGCGTCGACGTGCGCGGGAGCGACGAAATCGCCTGCTTGGCCGCGTCCATCAACCGGATGGCCGACAGCCTGCAGGCGTACCGCGCGCAGCAGTCGGCCTTTTTGGCCGACGTGTCCCACGAGTTGCGCACGCCGCTGACCTACATTCAAGGGTACAGCGAGGCGCTCAAGAAGGGCTATGGGGACGAGGCCCAGCGCCGGGCGATGGCGGAGACGATCCACCGGGAAGCGAGCCGGCTGACCCGCCTCTTGCAGGACCTGTTCGCGCTGGTGCGGATGGAGGAGCCGTCCTTTCAACTGCACCGGGAGCCGGTCAACCTCGGGCAAACGGTGGAAGCGGTGGTGGCGCGCATGGCGCCGGCCTTTCAGGACAAGGGCATTGCGCTTACGGTGGAGGCGGCCGGCGAGCCGCTGTGGGTGGACGGCGATGCGGCGCGCTTGGAGCAAGTGTGGATCAACCTGCTGGACAACGCGCGCCGGCACACCCCGGCGGGGGGACGGGTGACGGTGCGGCTGTTTCGCGAAGCGGGCGAAGCGGTGGTCGAGGTGCGCGACACGGGGGAGGGCATTCCGCCGGAAGAGTTGCCGCGCATTTGGGAGCGGCTGTACCGCGTGGAGAAATCGCGTTCGCGGACCCACGGCGGCGCCGGCCTCGGGCTGGCCATCGTCAAGCGCATCGTCGAGCTGCACGGCGGTCGGGTGGGTGCAGAAAGCGAGTGCGGAAAAGGGGCGACGTTCATCGTGCGGCTGCCCCTCCGCCCGGCGTGAGGCGAGCGGGACACATCCAGTCCGCGCTGCCGGACGTCGGCCGGTGCGCGCGAAGAGGAGAACCGGAAAGGGGAAGGGATCCGTGTGGTACGAGTGGTTGAGCGCGATCAGTCGCGCGTTGTCGGAGCCGTTTCTGCAATTGTCCCAGGCGACCACGGTTCCTGAGCTTTCCGCGTTGGTGTTGGGCATGGTGGGGGCCTTTGCGCCGTGCCAGCTGACGGCCCATGTGGGCGCCTTGGCCTATTTTTCCGAGCGTGCAGCAGGCGAGCGGTTTTCGGCGAGCGAACTGGCGTGGTATCTCGTGGGGCGAATGGCCGTCTACACCGTTTTGGGGGTTGCGGCGTACCTGTTGGGGAAGGAATGGGGCAACCAGCTGATCCCGCTCTTTTCTTGGTCGCGCAAAGCGCTGGGACCGCTGTTGGTGCTCACCGGCTTGGTGATGCTCGGCTGGCTGCGCTGGAGGAAGGGGATCGGCGGCCGGCTGGAAGCGTGGGGCACGCGCCTGGCCCTCCTGCTTGCGCCGCGCGGACGGGCCTTTCTGCTGGGCGTCGCCTTTTCCCTCGGCTTTTGCCCGACGATGTTCCTGCTCTTTTTTGGGCTCCTCATCCCGCTCATGTTTTCCAGCGCTTCCGGCCTGCTGTTGCCGCCCCTCTTTGCCCTCGGAACGGCGGTTCCGCTGCTCGTCGTGTTCGGCCTGTTGTATGGCACGGGCGCTTCGCGCTCCCTCGTCCGCGCGTTGCGGCGGTTTGGGCACGGCCTGACGCGTGCGGTGGGGGCGGTGTTTGTGCTGATCGGTTTGTTGGACACGGTTACGTACTGGACGCTGTAAGCGCCCTGTAAACCGAACGGTTTCCGCGTAAGTCATGCGTCATGTGAGGAATGGGCACCGCAAGCCGGTCGAGGACGGGCGAAGAGCGCTTCCGCCGCTTACAGCGAAATGCGGACGGTTTTGCCGCTTGTGGGTTCGGCTTTGGGAAAGTGCAGGTCCAGAATGCCGTCGCGGTAGGCGCTGACGACGCCTTCCGCCTTGACGGGCGCCGGCAGCTGGATCTTGCGGATGAACTTGCCGAAAAAGCGCTCTTGCTGCACAACGAAGCCCTTGTTCTGCACGAAGGCGTTCTCTTTCACCACGCCTTCGAGGGTGAGCACCCGCCCGTCGGTGAGGGACGCGCGGAGGCTCGCGCGTTCCGCACCGGGAATGGCGCAGCTGACGATGACCTTGCTGTGGGTCTGGTAAATGTCGATCTGCGGACCGGTCTCCACGTCTGGGCCCTCGTCGTTCGGTGCGGAGGCGGGCAAGGCCGTCGCCAGCCGCTGAAGGCCCTGGATATGCGACCAGAAATCGTCGTCCAGCAGGTTTTGCAGGTGTTTGAGATGGCCCCAGGGGCCCTGGCTGCTGCCGAGTTGGCTCAGCTTTTGCGTGAGGGTTTGCAGGTGGTGCAGGGATGCTTGGAGGCCCTTCATGCGCATCACCCCTCCGCTATAGGCTATGCCGCAACACCCGCGGCGGTTTTGGTTTCGGCGCGGGGCCCTTCGCGGCGCCGCGCATACGATAAAGGGCGTGACACCTTTTCGCGGGGGGCATGGGACATGGCGGCGTTTGTCTTTCTCGGGGCGTTCAAAGTCAACAGCATGAGCGACAACGCTTCGGTCAACATCGGAAAACAGACGCTCATCGGCTTTGACAGCGAAAACACCCGCAAAGCGGGAGGCAGCGTGACCAACGGCGATTTTGATTCCGTCAACACGCCCGTGGTGGCACCGTCCGTTGATGACATTTCGAACGAGATTCTCAGCCCTGACCTGAGCACCAATCCCGAAATCGCATAACGATCCTGGAAATTGCGGAAGAACCAGACGAGGAAAACGAGAAAAAGGGCTGCCTCCCGCGCAGCGGGCGGCAGCCTTACTTGCGCTGGGGATGGGCGTCAAGCTCGCGAAGGGCGGAGAGTTGCCGTTCCAGCTCGGCGATGCGCCGTTCCGCGTCATCGAGGCGCTGTTCCAGATGCCGAATCATGTGAAAAATCGCGTGGATGTCCGGCGGGAGCGCCGCCGGGTATGCCCCGGGCGTGTACGGAAAGGCATAGGGAGAGGGTAAAGCATACGGACCGTTCATGGCCGTTCCCTCCGGGCGTCTTCCGGATGGGTCTTTGGCTGGGCCGGGGTGGCCGGTTCACGCTTGATGGCCGGAAGGAGCCGCACGTTCCGGGTATGCCCGATGTTCAGGGAACCCGCTTCGCGGATTTGGTGAACGGCAAGGGCGCCCACCGCGATGGTCAGCGTGCTAACGTTTTCCTCCCTCGGGTGTCGTCTCGTTTTGCGCATCCCGTTTCCCTCCGTTCGACGAGGTGGCGGCAGGGGAATCCCAGGCCGACGGGGTGTCGGTTGGCGGATGGGGAGACGGCAAGGCTTCCGCTTCCGGATTCACCAGGTCGGCAAGCGGTTTTCCGCCAACCACCAGTTGTTCATCGACGGGGAGCGTCGCGTTGTGGGCGACGCCCACGTTGAGGATGCCGTTCAGCGTGTTCACGGTGAGGGTGCCCACGGTGTTCTCCAGCTTTTCGATCACGATTTGACGGGGGGCCGCTTTGAGCGCCTCCAGCTCCGCTTTGAGCAACGCAACTTGCCGCTGCAGCAGGCGGAGACGCACCGCCGTATTGAACTGGGCTTCTAGCCGTTCGCAGCGGCGGATGAGGGCGTCGATGCGGTGGTGGAGGGCGAAAAGCGGGTGCCAGATCGGATGCACGCCCATGCACCCCCCTGGATACTATGGGGTGTTCCCACATGTCCGGGATTTGTGAAGGGTACGGTCGTCGCATTGTATGCGTCGGCGGCTGGGCGGGTGCCTATTCAAGGGGTGGATGCTCGGGTGGGGGGGTTGGTAGAATGGAGAAAAAGAGTTGACGGCTTGCAACGATGCCGCTTACGATCGCCGCATGCGCATGGGAGAGGGGACAATGGCGCTTGTGCTGCTTCTGATCCTGGGTGTGGTCGCGGGCGTGCTGGGCAGCCTGCTCGGCCTTGGCGGCGGCGTCGTTCTCGTTCCGGCGCTGCTGTCGCTTTCGGGGCTGTGGGGCGAGGTGTTCACACCGCAGGAGGCGGTCGGCACGTCGCTGGCGGTGGTGGCCGCCACGGGTCTTTCGTCCACCTTGGCCTATCTGCGGCACGGGAAGGTGGACGTGTCCAGTGCGCTCTTCTTTTTTCTGGCCAGCGGACCGGGCGCGGCGGTGGGGGTGTGGGCCAACCGTTTCCTCGACGGCCAACGCTTTTTTCTCCTTTTTGGCTTGCTTCTGGTGAGCCTCTTTTTCCTGCTGGCCGTGCGCGACCGGATCCGGCCGCGACCGGGACGCTGGACGGTGGTGCGCACGCTGAAGACGCCGGAGGGCGAGGTGACCTACGGCTACCGGCGTCGGGTGGCCCTGCCGGTCGCCTTTGCCGTGGGGTTCCTTTCCGGGCTGTTTGGCATCGGCGGAGGCGCGTTGATGGTCCCGGTCATGATCTTGGCCTTCGCCTTCCCGCCCCATGTGGCCACGGCCACCTCGCTGCTGGTGATCCTCCTGTCGTCCGCAATCGGCACGGCGGTGCACACCGCCTATGGCCATGTCCATTGGCACGATGTGCTGATCTTGGCCCCCGGCGCCTGGTTCGGGGCCAAGGCGGGCGCGCGCCTGGCGCTGCGGCTTTCGGACGCGTCGCTGGTGTTCGTCTTTCGCCTGGCGCTCCTGGCGCTTGCGGGCCGCATGTTCTGGGAGGGCCTTGCATAACCATGGGGCAAGGTTCGCGCCCCCTTCGCGCAGCTTGATCCCTCGGAGGTGCGGGAATGGGCCGATTCGTGCGGATTCACATTCTGCACACCAACGACGTGCACAGTCACTTCGAGCAGATGCCGCGCCTCGCCGCCCTCATTCGGCGCCTGCGGCAGGAGCTGGCGGCGAAGGGGGACGCGGTGTTCGTCTTGGACGGTGGCGACCATGTGGACCGCATGCATCCGGTGACGGAGGGGACGCGGGGGCGGGCCAACGTCGACGTGCTGAACGCGGCGGGTTACGATGTGGTCACCGTCGGCAACAACGAGGGGCTCACCTTGCCCCACGCGTGGTTTGAACGGTTGTACGCAGGTGCCCGGTTTGACGTGGCGCTGGCCAATCTGCGCGATGCGCAAACCGGGGCGCGTCCGCCGTGGGCCAAACCGGTGGTCCTTCGGGAAGCAAGCGGCGTTCGCGTGGCCTTTTTGGGCGTGACGGCGCCGTACCACACGTTTTACAACCTGCTCGGATGGCGCGTGGAAGAACCCGAAGACGCGCTGGCCGAGCAGGTTCGCGTGTGGCGGGAGCGCGCCGACGTGGTGGTGGTCCTGTCGCACCTGGGCTTGGGCCGGGATGAGGAACTGGCCCGGTCGCTGCCCGGCGTGGATCTGATCGTCGGCGCCCATACCCACCATGTGCTTCCCCGCGGGCATGCGGTAGGCGATACCCTGATTGTGCAGTGCGGCCGTGGCGGGGAGCAGGTCGGACATGTGACGCTGGTTTACGACCGGGATGCGCGCCGCGTGGTGGCGCGCGAGGCGCGCTGCCTTCCCGTGGCCGACGAGGCGCCGGATGCGGCGGTGGCGGAGGTGATCGCCCGCCGCCAGCGCGAGGCGGAGGCGGTGCTTTCTGAACCGGTGGCCGCGCTTTCCCAGCCGCTTCCGGTTTCCTGGGAACGGGAATCGCCGCTGGCCAACCTGCTGGCCGCCGGGCTTCGCCGCTGGGTGCAGGCCGACGTGGCCCTGGTCAACGCCGGTGCCCTGCTCGCTCCGCTGGAGGCCGGTCCCGTTACGCGGCGGCAGCTGCTCGATGCCTGCCCGCACCCCATCAACCCGTGCCGGCTCACCCTGACCGGCGAGGCGCTCCGGGCCATCCTGGAAGACAGCCTGCGGGATGAGCGGATCCGCGCGCCGATCCGCGGGTTTGGCTTTCGCGGCCAGGTGCACGGGTGGATGTGTGTCGACGGGCTGACCGTGGAATACGACCCGACCGCGCCGGAGGGGGCGCGCATCGTGCGCATCATCGGGGACGAGGGGCCCCTCGATCCGCGCCGCGAATACCGCGTGGCCACGTTGGACATGTTTACCTTTGGGCCGCATTTCCCGCTCTTTCGCCACGGACGCGATGTGCGCTACTGTTTGCCCGAGTTTTTGCGCGATGTGCTGCGAGAAGCCCTGCACTGGCCCGAAGCCGTGACCGGTTGTCACCGCCCCCGCTGGGTTGCGGTGTGCCGGACGACGTGAGGCGTTGCGGGCCTGACGCATTCGTTTCGGAGGGAGCGCCATGCGCTTTTTGGAAGACCTGTACGCGTTTTACCGGGAACAGATGGCGGCCAGCGAAGAGGATACGATGGTCATTCTCGTCTCCCTCTTGCGGGAACACAACCGCGAAGACCTGCTGCGCATCGTATGCGAGATGAGCGACGAGGAGATGCGCGACATGCTGGCGCTGTACCTCTTTGAGCGCATTCAGCAGAAGATGGCCCGCGAGGCCGGAACCGGGCAGACGCGGCAGGCGACGCGCCTGCACTGAGGGGGCACGTTGCGCCCGGCGGCGGCATAGGGTGGTAGGGAGCCGAGTTGGCAGCAAGCCGCCGCAAAGGAGGGCGGGATGTGGTTCACCTGTATCCGATTCCGATGGCCAATGGCGTGGCGATGGCGGTGGAAGTGCACTTGCCGAAAACGAGGCTGCTCGTCGTGACGGCCGGCGACGGCTACATCATGTGCGGCGCACTGGATGTGCGGCTCCTTGACGAACGGCTGGCGAGCCGGCAAATCGTGGCCGGGCGGGCCGTGGGCGTCCGGACCATCGACGAGCTGCTATCCGCGCCGCTGGAATCGGTGACGCAGGCCGCGGCCGCGCGCGGGATCACCGCGGGCATGACCGGTCGGGAGGCCATCGAACGGCTGCTGGCAGCCGAACGACAAGGGTGAGGACCTTCTGTCAGAAGCAGACAAACTCCCTCGGTCCAACGGAGCCGAGGGGGTTTTCGTGTTTGCGCTTGCGGCGAGTTTGCTCCCGGGGCGTGGGAATTTCTGCCCGTGTCTGGTGGAAGAAGTTTGTCTATAATTGACGTGACGTCTGGTGTCGACTGCCGGTGAAACGACAGAAGGAGTGCCCGCGATGCGGCTGGTCTTCTTGGACGAGATTCGGCCGGGCGCGGTGTTGGCGCGGCCCGTTTACAACGAGCGCGGCGCGGTGCTGCTTGCGGCCGGCGTGGAGCTTACCGACGATCTCATCGCGCGGCTCAAAGCGCGCGGCATTGGCCGCGTCTACGTGCGCGACCCGCGCACCGCCGATGTGGAGGCAAGGGGCCACCTCAACGACGAAACGGTGCGGTACGCCCTCAGCGAATTGCGTCGCGTTGCCGAGCTCCTCTTGGATGACCGCCAACAATTTCACCGCGCGCTGCGCGCGGGAAAAATTGCGACACAGGTCTCCGACGTGGTGGACACCCTTCTGACGGAAGTGCGGCAAAGCAGCCGGGCCGTCTTTCTCCTGTCGGATCTCTATGCGCAGGACACGCCGCTCTTTTTGCATTCGCTGCACGTGGCCGTCTACACCTTGGTGCTGGCGTTGGCCCTGGGCTTTCCGGAGCGGGACGTGCGGGAGATCGCCTTGGGCGCGCTGCTTCACGACATTGGCAAGCTGCTCATTCCGCGAGAGATTCTGGACAAGCCGGGCCGGCTGACCGACGAGGAGTTTGCTGTCGTCAAACAGCATCCCGTCTTGGGCTTTGAGCTGCTCAGAAAAGGCGAGGGGATTTCCCTCCCCGTTGCCCACTGCGCCTTTCAGCACCACGAGCGGCTTGACGGATCGGGATACCCGCGCGGCCTGAAGGAGGACGAGATTCACCGCTACGCCAAGGTGCTGATGGTGGCCGACGTGTTTGAGGCGCTGACGGCCCACCGCGTGTACCGGCGGGCGATGCTGCCCCACGAGGCGCTGGAGCTTTTGGAGGGCGAGGCGGGCGCCAAGCTTCCGGCCAACGTGGTGCGCTGCTTGCGCGATCACATTGTCCTGTACCCGATCGGGGTGACGGTGCGCCTGAACACCGGCGAAGAGGGTGTGGTTGTCGACACGAATACCCGTTCCGCCGATCGTCCGGTGGTGCGCGTGCTGCGCGACCCAAGCGGCCGCGACCTGCCGGAGGCGGAAGTGTACGAGGTGGATTTGTCCAAGCATCCCGATCGGCGCATCGTTTCGTGCCAGGCGCGGTAAGGAACATTTGCCCGCCCGAAAAAGGAGGGACTTCCGTTGGCGACGTGCGAGGACGCGTACCTCTTGCGCTATGTCTCCAATCTCGATCGCAACGTGTACGTCATCTTTAACCTTCCGGAAGAAGTGATCGCCGTCATTTTCGCCTATGTCAGCCGCAGTCCCCTCTCGTTCCGCGAGAACCTGAAAAAGCTGCTCGCCGACGAGGAGCTGGCCCTCGCTTCCGCCACCGAGGACGTTCCGCCGACGGCGCGCCACGCGCTGGCCCAGGAGAAGGCCCGGCAATTCCACGAAAAGTGGGTGGTCGGGTACGGCCACAGCAGCGTGGCCGAGCACGCCGTGGCCCATGTTGGCGTGGAGAAGATCAGTCGGCTGGCCTCGGCCGAACTGGAGCTGGCGACCAGTTTCAACAGCTTTACGGAGTACAGCCAGCGCTACCAGCGGCCGAGGCGAGGCGACGTCTACATCCCGCCCGAGCTGGACGCCTACCCGGAGCTGAAGGCGCGCTACCTCGCCGTGCAAGACCAAACCTTCGACGCCTACGAGCGGCTGCTCGCGGGTCTCCTCAATCATCTGCGCGCGACCGAGCCGCGCCGAGACGGCGAGAGCGAGAAGGCCTACCGGATGCGCCTGGAAAAGATGGCCTTTGAGGACGCGCGGTATGTCCTGACCCTGGCCGTGCACACGAACCTCGGGCTCACGGGCAACGGGCGCAGCCTGCGCGACACGATCGTGCGCCTGTTGTCGCTGCCCTATCGCGAGTGCCGGGACCTGGCCCGCGCCCTGGAGGCGGAAGTGGCCCGCGTGCTGCCGACGCTGCTCCGCCACGTGCGTCCCAACGACTACCTCATCGGCACGCGGGAGGCGCTAAACGCCTACGCTTCGCGCGTGCAGGCGGAACCCTACCGCACGGCGGAACGGGAGCCCTATGCGCGCTTGGTCTCGGCTCCGGACGAGGAGACGGCCACGCGGCGCCTGGTGGCCCATTTGCTCCTGTCGACGGGGCGGATGTCCCGCGAGCAGGCCGAAGAAGCCAGCCGGCGCATGCCCCTTGCCGAGCGGAACCGCCTCATCGAGGAGGCCCTCGTGCGCCTGCGCTTTTTTGACAACCCCGTTGATCCCTTTGCCCATGTGTACTACGAGGTGGCCTTACAGGTGTCGGAAGCCAACTGGCACCAGCTGTTGCGCCACAACCGGAAGACCAATTTCACGTACCAGCCGCCGACGGTGCGCAACGGCTACACCGTGCCGCCGCGCGTGCGCGCCGCCGGGCTGGAGGCGCCCTTTGCCGAGGCCATTGCCGCCGCCGAGGCGCTCTTTTTCGACCTGGAGGCCGTGGATCCCGCGCTGGCGCCCTATGCCGTCACCGGGGCCCATCACCGGCAAGTGTACGCCTCGATGAGCCTGTGGGAACTCTACCATCTCATCAACCTGCGCACGTCGCCGGAGGCGCAGTGGGACATTCGCATGGCCATGGAATCCCTGTATGAGCAGGTGCGCGCCATCCACCCGTCCGTGATCAAGTACGCCAAGCGGCGCGCGTAGCGCTCCGGCGGGTCGGGCGCGCCTACGCTCGACCGGTTGGCCCCATCGGCGCGTCTTTCTCCCGTCGCCGCCGCATACCCATGGTAGCGGGGGGATGGCGATGGGGGCTCGGTTTGGGCGGCGCCGGCGCTTTTCGGTTCGGCTGTCGCCGCGCGTGAAGCTGTTCGTGTTCCTCGTGGTGCTGGGTCTTGGCTTGTTTCAGATGCTGTTTTTGATCGAACACAACCTGGCGCCGACTTTGCACGCCATCGCCGAGGCGCGCGTGCAGCAGATTGCCACCCAGGCGATCAACGACGCGCTGTCCAAGAAGATTGCCAACAGCACCCATTTTCGCAAGCTGGTGGAGATTGAAAAGGACCGGGACGGCCGGATCCAGGCCGTCCTCTTTAACTACACCGAGTACGTGCGCATCCAGGCCGAAGCGGCGCGCCGCGTGCTCGAGTCCTTGAAACGGCTGGAGAAGGAGCTGGAGAACGAGGAGCGCGTTGAAGCCATCCCCCTCGGCCGGGCCCTGAACAGCGAGATCCTCACCCATCTGGGTCCGGACATCCACATCAAGCTGATCCCCATCGGGGCGGCCAAGGCCGACATGGGGGTCGAGATGCAGCAGGCCGGCATCAACATCGTGCTCGTGCGCGTCTACCTGGACGTGCAGGCCACGGTGCGCATCGTCATCCCCTTTTCCACGGCGCCGACGACGGTGTCCACCCGGGTGCCGATCACCCAGGCCGTCCTCGTCGGCCAGGTGCCCGACGTCTACTACCAGGGCTTTACCGGCGAAAAGGGAAGCGCGGTGCCGCCGCCTGCCGTCATCACGCCGCCGAAGCGGTAGGGAACGGTGCGCGGCTGGGCAAGGGATCGCGTTTAGAGCGCAGGAATGGGCCGCACGCAAAAGCGCCGCCGTTCACCGGCGGCCCTTTCCTTTGGCGCGGCTTTCCCGCTCCCACCGCTTCAGGTGGGGATACGGGTCGAAGGACCATTCCGTTCGCCCGTTGTCCTTGTACAGGCCGAAGTGCAGGTGCGGAGGGAACTTTCCCGAGGTGCCGGGCTTGCCGTAGCCCGAGCTGCCCACGTAGCCGATCCGTTGCCCCGGCTTGACGATGTCGCCGACGCGCAATCCCTTTTGGAAGGCGCTGAGGTGGGCGAAGTAATGGTAGGTGTTGTTCAGGTCGCGGATGCCGATGCGCCAGCCCCCGTAGGGATTCCAGCCCATCACTTCGACGATGCCGTAGCATGTGCTGACCACCGGCGTGCCGTAGGCGGCGTAGATGTCCGTTCCCTCGTGGATGCGGGCGCCGCCCCACCCGCGGGCGCTGCCCCACGTTGAGGTATAGGTGTAATGGTGGCCGCGCGGAATGGGAAAAGCCTTCTCGTCCAAGTCAAGCGTGCCAAAGGCGCGGATGATGCGGACGAACTGCTCGATGCGCCGCACGGTGCGGTCGCTGCCGTAATGCTCCCACAGGGCGATGCGCATGTCGTCGTCGCTCAGGCCGTAGCTGGCCAGATAGCGGGCAAAGGCGTAGGCGACATCCTCGGGGTCGTTCGGGTCGGCGCGGCCGTCGCCGTTGGCGTCCCGGCCCATGCCCCCAAAGAAGGCCACCGTGCGCGGATCGGTGTCGGACGGATTGGGGTTGAGCGGCCCGGCCCACACGTGTGGCGGAATGTACAGGGCGACGAGCCCGTCCCGTTTGGGCAGGTCGCGCCGCACCGCCTGGACGCTTCGCTCCCATTGATCGGCGGCGGCGAGGTACTCCCATGGCACGCCCGTCACGGCTTCCATGCGCTGAAACAGCGCCTGGCGTTCGCGGAGGTCATTCGCCGCTTCGCGTGCTGCCGCCACGGTCGGATCACCCGAGACACCGATCGTCGCGGCAAAGGTGAGGGTCAGCGCGAGGAGCAGGTTGGACAGGATGGCACAGCGCATGACCATTCCCCCACACCGGTGTTTCTCGCCGTTAGTTTGCAACCGGCGGGGGAACTTATGACCGTGGGTTTCTGGAAAGGGTCGGGTCCGCTTGCATCTCGTGCGGTTCCACGTGAACGTGGACGTGCGCGACCGGGTGCGCCGCTTGCAGGCGCCGTTCCACGTCTTCCGTGATGCGGTGGCTGTCGACGACGCTGAGGTCGGGTCGCACGCAGATGGTGAGGTCGACCCAGAGCCGGTTGCGGCCGTGGATGCGCGCCCGGATCGACTTGACCCGCTCCACACCAGGCGTTTCGCTCGCTTCGCGGGACAGGCGGGCGAGCAGCGCCGCGTCGACGCCGTCGGAGAGGGCGTGAACCGCTTTTCGACCGATGTCGATCGCCGTTTTCAGGATCGCGACGCCGATGGCGGCGGCCAAAAGGGGGTCGAGCCAGGTGAGGCCCAGCTGGGCGCCGAGGACGCCGCCGGCCGTTCCAAGGCTGATGAGGGCATCGGAGCGGTTGTCCATCGCCGCGGCGCGCACCGCCTCGTTGGCGGTCTGAGCGGCCAGCTGGCGGTTTCGACGGTAGAGGAGGAAGGCGACGGCGGCGGAGGCCAGCGCGGCCCATGCCGCGAGCCCGTCGGGCGTGCGGGCGTGGCCGGCGAGGAGCGAGACGGCCGCTTGGGACAGCACGTCAAGGCCCACCCCGATCATGAGGAGGGCGACGACAAAAGCGGCAATCGTTTCCGCCCGCCAGTGGCCGTAGGGATGATCGGCATCGGGGGGCTTGCGGGCGTACTTGAGCCCGACCAAAACGGCGGCCAGCGCCAGCAGGTCGGTCGCGTTGTTCCAGCCGTCCGCCTGCAGGGCGGTGGAGTGGGCGGCAAACCCAACGGCCAGCTTGCCAAGCGCCATCGCTGCGTAGACGGCCAGGCTGAGCCACATGCCGGTTTCGGCGCGGTTGTGGGTCCCGCCGCGGCGGTCCATGCGCCTACCCCCTTCCCGCGCGGTGTGCATGGCTTAGCAAAATCCTAACAAACAAAAACGTTGTGGGTCTAGAGCAATGTTTTTGCAAGGGGAAATCTTTTTTTGCTTGGATAAAATCGTTGAGATGCGGGAAAAGATGTTTCGCGAGGGCAACAGTTCAGTTGGGGGTCATGCCGGCTGGTGGTGTTTTGGAACGCCGAAGTTTATAATAGGAAAAGAACAATTTGCGCACAGATTGGAGTGGAGCCAGTGGCCATGGATCGCAAACCGGAATGGCTCAAAATCAAACTCCTCACCGGAGAGAACTACCACGAGCTGAAGAAAATGATGCGGAGCAAGACGCTCCATACCGTTTGCGAAGAGGCGCGGTGTCCCAACATTTACGAGTGCTGGTCCAACCGCACGGCGACGTTCATGATCTTGGGCGACATTTGCACGCGGGCATGCCGTTTCTGCGCCGTGAAGACGGGCCTGCCCACGGAGCTCGACCTGGCCGAACCCGAGCGCGTGGCGGAGGCGGTGGAGCAGATGGGCTTGCGTCACGCCGTTGTCACCTCCGTGGCGCGCGACGACCTCAAGGATGGCGGGGCCTCCATCTTTGCCGAGACGATCCGCGCCATTCGCCGCCGCAACCCGTTCACGACGGTTGAGGTGCTCATTCCCGACTTCCAGGGCAACTGGGACGCGCTGAAGATCGTCATGGACGCGCGGCCCGACATCCTGAACCACAACATCGAAACGGTCCGTCGCCTGACGGATCGCGTGCGCGCCAAGGCCACGTACGACCGTTCCCTGGAGCTCCTGCGGCGGGCGAAGGAGATGCAGCCGGACATTCCCACCAAGTCGGGGATCATGGTCGGCGTCGGCGAGACCTGGGAGGAAATCCTCGAGACGATGGACGACCTGCGCGCGGCGGGCGTCGACATCCTGACCATCGGGCAGTATCTCCAGCCGACCAAGCAACACCTGAAGATCGAGCGCTATTACCACCCCGACGAGTTTGCCAAACTGAAGGAAGAAGGCCTCAAGCGCGGGTTCAAGCACGTCGAGTCGGGTCCGCTGGTGCGGAGCTCCTACCACGCCCACGAGCAGGCGGAATCGGCCAAAACGGCCCAAGCCCACGCATAAGAAAAGCCATCGCGGGCAGCGATGGCTTTGCGCTGTCGATGCCGAGGCGTCGACAGCGTTTTTTGTCCACGGCAAAGCAAGAGGGGCGATCGGCCGGCTTACTGCCGATCGAGGTTGCGGACCGGTGCCGTCCGGTTACCCGTGTCGATGCGGCTTGCCATGCGCTGGACGGCGGCCTCGTCGGCGCTCACCGAAACGCGGTAGTAACGCGGCACGATGCTCTGCACGCCCCTCTTCACCTGGTTGAGCGCCTCGGCCGGGCGCGTGGTGTTCAGCGTGACGCCGACCACGACGCGCCGGTCCGTCACCGCCACGGTGGCGTGGCGAACGCCCGGCACCGACACGGCCACCTCGGCCGCCGCCTGGGCCAGCACGTTGCGGTCCACGTAAACGCGCGTGCCGCCGCCGGCGCCGAATTGGCGAAGGGTGGCCTGCGAAAGCGAGGCGTAGCCGACGCCGTCCGAACCGGCGTACGTGCGGAAGCCGTCGCCGGTCATGCCGTTTTTGTACATGGAGCCATAGGTGCCGACGCGATCGCCGTTCGGCCCGACGTCTCGCGTGTTCGTCATGCCTTGTTGCTGGCCATTGGGGGCGCAGCCCACGGTAAGGAGAAAGAGGGCCAGCGCCGATGCGACAAGGGGTTTGGCCACGGGCATGGTGTCACCTCCTATGCTTAGCTTGTCCCGTCTGGTGCCCCAGCGCGGGCGGGAATCCCTTGATCCGATGCCGGAAAGCGGGAATGCCGCCGGGCAAACGCCTGTGTTACAATGAGAAGCAAACGCCGGTCGGGGAAGGAGGAGAGGCGGTGATCGTCGTCAACGGCAACCAGTATGAACTGGTCAAAGAGTTTCGCAACGGGTGGGACCCGGAAGCCTTCCAAAGCCGGTACAGCGAGATTCTGGACAAGTATGATTACATCGTCGGCGATTGGGGCTTTGGGCAGCTGCGCCTGCGCGGGTTTTACGACGATTCCCGCAAGAAG
Source organism: Calditerricola satsumensis (assembly GCF_014646935.1). GTDB lineage: Bacteria > Bacillota > Bacilli > Calditerricolales > Calditerricolaceae > Calditerricola > Calditerricola satsumensis. Next base: position 39,764 of record NZ_BMOF01000011.1, read on the forward strand.
GTCCCCGCCGATAGCAAAATCAGCACCCTTGACGAGTACTTGCAGGAATATTGCAATTTCGGTTGCGCGTACTTCGTGTTGCGCAAGGTGCGCGGGCGTGGAAACGGAAAACCCCCTCGCCCGCACGCCGCATCGCCTTCCCATGCGAACGGGACGAGAGGGAAATCCGCGGAACGACCGGGCGCCGGCCGTTAGTCGTCGGCGCTTTCGTCGTGCGTGGGATGGGCGCCGGCATACTGACGGGGAATTCCGGCGTGAAACTCGCGCACCTCGTAGGTGAACGCCGACGTGCGGTGTTGGCCTTCTTCCCACGGCGTGCTTTTGCCCAGGGTTTCGTACTCAATCGGCGAGCCGTAGGGGCCTTCGGGAAATTCCTCCGGCACAAGGTTTTGAAATTGGGAAACGGCGGCCTTTACGTCACGGTAGCGTTCGCTTTTGCGGCGCGCCATGGGCATTCCTCCTTTCCAGCCTTGTGTTAGGATGGGGAAGGACGGCCCTGTGTATACCGGAAAAACGAGGCGTTACGGGAGGCAACGGGCCATGATGTACCTGATGCAAGCCCTGCTGCTGCTGATTTTGGTGGCCACCTTTGGCATCGTGTGGGCGCAGGCCAAAAGGCGCAAGCGCCGGGATTAGGAGGCGGTCGGCGATGTATGAGCTGAACACGGACAAGCTGCGGGCGGTGCTGGCGCGGATGGAAGAGGCGCTGGCGGCGTTGGATCGGCTGCGCGAGCGGGATGCGGAAGCCTTTTGCGAGGACCCGCTGCTTGCGCTGGCATTGGAACGCGGGATTCACGTCTGCCTCGAGTGCGTGGCCGATGCCGGCAACACGTTGATCGACGGTTTCCTCATGCGCGACCCGGGGAGCTACGCCGACATCGTCGACATTTTGGAAGGCGAGGAGGTCGTTCCGGCGGAGGATGCCGCGGCGTATCGCGAGCTGGTGAGCTGGCGCAAGGCGCTGGTGACGGACATGGCCGCTCCTCCGCGGCGCGACCGGCTGCACGCCTTTGTCCGGACCCATTTTGAGGCGTTGAAGCGGTTTCCTGCCCACGTCAGGGCCTATGTCCACCGCGAACTCGGGGCGTTTTAAAACATTTCCGTTGGGAAATTTCCTTTACGGCGAAAATGCGGTACAATAAAGAAGCAGCGAAAGTGGGTGAGACGATGCTCGGGCGTAAGCCGGGTTCCACGCGCGAGGAAATCCTGTACCTGCTCAAGACGCACGGTCCGCTGTCGGCGGGCGACATCGCCGAAAAGCTGGGCATTTCGGAGATGGCCGTGCGCCGGCATTTGAGCACCCTCGAGCGCGATCGTCTGGTTCGCACCACGCGGGTCCGCCAAACGATGGGGCGACCGGCCCACCTGTTCGGGTTGACGGAGAAGGCCGATGCCCTCTTCCCGAAGCACTACGCCGACTTTGCCCTCGAATTGCTCAAGGACCTCGTGGCCGAAGACGGAACGGAAAAGATGGAGGAGCTGCTTGCGCGCCGTGAAGAGCGGCTGCGGGAGCGGTATCAGCCGCATATGGCGGGCAAAACCCTGCGCGAGCGGGTGGCCACCTTGGCCGCGTTGCAAAACGAAAAAGGGTATATGGCCGACTGGAACGCCGAGGGGGACCGGCGGTTCGTGCTCACCGAGCGCAATTGCCCCATCGTTCGGGTGGCGCAGGAGTTTTTGCAGGTGTGCCAGTGCGAATTGCGGCTGTTTCGTGCGCTCTTGGCGGCGGACGTGAAACAGGTGCAGTGCATCGCCCAAGGGGGACAGCACTGCGTGTACGTCATTCAGGAACGCGCGTAAGAAGGGCCTCGCCTTCCGCAGGTGGGGCTTTTTTCGTGTTTCCGGGCGGGACATTCGTGTTTTGTCTCCATTTGTGTTATCTTGGGAGCGAGGGGGATGAGAATGAAGCCCTATCGCGCCTACTTGTTTGATCTGGACGGCACCGTGTACCGGGGAAACAAGCCGATTCCCGAGGCGGTGATGGCGCTTCGCGAGATGACGGAGCGAGGGGCGCACATCGCCTTCCTCACGAACAATTCGTCGATGACACCGGAACAGGTTGCCACCAAGCTGCGCGCCATGGGCGTGCCCGCGGATCCCGAGCAGGTGGTGACGTCCAGCCTCGTCACCGCGGCGGCCCTTCGCGAGGAGATGCCCGGCGCGTCGGTGTACGCCATCGGCGAGGAAGGGCTTTTGGCGGCGCTTCGCTCGGCGGGATGCCGGTTTGACGACGAGCGGCCCGACGTGGTGGTGGTGGGCATCGATCGCCGGCTGACCTACGAGAAACTGGCCAAAGCGGCTCTCGCCATCCAGCGGGGGGCGCGGTTTTACGCGACAAATCCGGACCGTGCCCTTCCGTCCGAGCAGGGCCTCTTGCCCGGCAACGGGGCTCTGCTCGCCGCCCTGGTCACGACGACCGGCGTCCAGCCGCGCGTCTTTGGCAAGCCAGAACCGGCCTTTGTCCACTATGCGCTCAAACGGCTGGGCGTCCCGCCGCAGGAGGCGCTGATGGTGGGCGACAACGGACAGACGGACATTCCGGCCGGCGCGCGAGCCGGGACGGACACCCTGCTCGTGCTGACCGGGGTGACCCGTCCCGAGGACGTGCAGGCGCTCCCCGTGGCGCCGACCTACGTCGCAGCAAACGTGAAGGAGTGGTGGGAACGTGTCGGGAAAACCGGACGTGCAGGCTCAAACAGCCGTACGGAAACTTGCTGAGGGGTTGTGGCTCGTGCGCCTGCCGTTGCCCTTTCCGCTGCGCTGGGTGAACAGCTACGTGTGGGAAGGGCGTGACGGCCTGACGGTTGTCGACCCGGGGCTCCACGACGACCCGACGAAAACGGCGTGGCGCGAGGCGTTTCGGACCTTGGGTCGGGACGTGCGCGATGTCCGGCGCATTGTCCTCACCCACTACCATCCCGACCATTACGGGATGGCCGGGTGGATGCAGCAGGCGTCGGGGGCGCCGGTGTACTTGACCGTCGAGGGGCGCGATGTGGCCCGGCGGTTCTGGGACCCCGCCTACAAGCAGGGGGCGGCGCTGGCCGACTTCTTCCGCACCCACGGGATGACGGAGACTTGGGCCGCGCAGATGGCGCCGCACCTTGACCAGCTGCGGGAGTGGGTGGAACCCCACCCGGTGGTGACGCCGATGGCCGAGGGCAACGCGATCCCGCTGGGCGACCGCAACTTCCGCGTGCTCGTGACGCCGGGCCATGCCGATGGGCACGTCTGCCTCTACGACCCCGAGGATGGCATGCTGGTGGCCGGCGATCTGGTGCTCCCCCGCATCACGCCGAACGTCAGCCTCTGGCCGGGGTGCGACCCCAACCCGCTCCAGTCGTTCCTCGCCTCGCTGGAACGGGTGGCCCGCCTCCACGTCCGGGAGGTGCTGCCGGGTCACGGCGAGCCCTTTGCCGATCTGGGCGGACGCGTTGCCGCCCTGCGCGCGCACCACGACAAGCGGCTCGAGGCGATGGAGCGCCACATTGGACCGGACGGGACGACGGCCTTCGACGTATGCGTCAAGGTGTTCGGGGAAGCGCTCAGCGTCCACGACATGCGCTTCGCCATGGCCGAAACGCTGGCCCATCTCGTCTACCTCGAGGAACAGGGACGTCTTCGCCGGGAGCGGCGTGGCGACGTGTGGGTCTTCGTGCGCGCGTAAACGTCGGCGCTAGCGCGGTTCCTTTGGCCGCGCTGCGGCGATGGGGCCCAGCAGGCGATGGGCAATGCGGCTGGAGGCGGCGGCGGCCACGGCGGCCACCAGGTCGTCGAGGAACGTGTGCACACGCCCGCCCTTGTGGCGGTTCAGGACGCCGATGATGCCCGGTTTCGTTTTGTCCAGGTAGCCGAAGCTGGTGAGGCTGATGCTGCCATAGAGGTGCAGGATGGCCAGGGCCAGCGCCTCATCAATGCCGTACAGGCCGGCGTCATTGGCGATGATCGATTGCAGGGGCTCCTCGAGGGCGCCCTGCTCGGCCAAGAGGTCCAGTTGAATGCCGGTTAAAATGGCGTTCTGTGCCTCCCGTTTTTCCAGGACGCGCTCGACGCTCCGCGCGCATTCCTCCCGCGGCAGGTCGGGAAGGAACGGTTTCTGCAGGTCGTACACCAGGTCGGCAATGTCGTCAATCCGCACGCCCCGCTCGACCAACCAGGCGCGCGTCTTGGCGTTGAGCTCGTGGTCCATCCCCGCGGTCACTCCTTGCCTCAGCAGGTATCCTATAATCTGCCCCAGCGGGGGAAGGCCTACTCGATGGGCAAAAAGGGGGAAAGCCCGTGCACGTTTTTCCCGACGTACGCGGCCGCACGGTTCGGCTCACCTTCGATCCGGCCTGCTTTGATCCCGCCCCGGGTCACGTCCTCGTGGTGCCGTTTTATCGGGGGCAGCTCGTCATGACCCGCCACCGGCGGCGCGGCTTGGAGCTGCCCGGTGGGAAGGTGGAGCCGGGCGAGACGCCGCTGGAGGCCGCGGTGCGCGAGGTGCGCGAAGAGACGGGCGGCGTGGTGGAGGCCATCGCGCGCATCGCCCAATACCGCGTGGCGCCGACAGAAACGGAGCCGGAAATCGTCAAGACGGTCTATTGCGCCGAAATCGCGCGTTTTGAGCCGCTGCCGCCCGATTCCGAGACCGACGGCTACGTCTTGTTCGCCGAACCCCCCGATCCCAGCCAGCACGGCTTCAGCGACCTGGTGCGCGACCAGGTGTTTCCCCTCGTGCTCGCCTTCGTCCGTCGCCTCCCCGGATGGGGCATTGGCCGTCCTGGCCCACATATACATGCTGAAGCGGGAGAAACGGAAGCGGGGGGATGACGGTGAACGAGCGGGGACAGACGCGCAGGGCGGAGGGGGAGGCCCGTTGGGCGGCCGCGTGCGGCGTGCCCGCGCAGCAGGTGGTGCGGCATGCCGATCACGTGCGGCTGGTGGCGGGCGATGCGGTGTGGGCCGCGTGGCCGGTGGCGGAGCGGTGGGCGGCGCGGGTGCCGCTTTTCGCTCGCCTGTGCGCCCGCATGGCGGTGCCCGAGGGCGTGCGCCTGCCGGTCGTGCGCCGGGCGAAGGACGGGCGCGCGGTGGCCCGCCTCGATGCGGTGGCCTACGTGGTGACGGAATGGGACGCGGCGGCCGCTCCGGCCTATCCCGCCCAGGCCGGATACGCCCTTGGCGCGCTGCACGCGGCGTCGGCGACCCTGGGCGAACGGATCGAGCCTGCGCTGCGCGCGGACGGAACGTGGCCGCGGCGCTGGCGCAAGCGCCTGGCGCAGGTCGAACGGAAGCGGGATCTCCTGGCCGCCATCGGCATCGGGAGCGCCGCCGACGCGTGGTTTTTGGAGACCTACACCTATTTCACGCAGCGGGCGCAAACGGCGGTGCGGTACGCGGAGGCCGGCGCGTTCGGCGCCGTTGCGCCATGCCTGACCGCCTTTCCGCTGTGGCCGGTGCACGAAGGGACGGGCGGAACCTGCTGGATCGGCTTTCCGCACAAGTGGTACTGGGATCTGCCCGCCCGGGACGTCGGGCGGTGGTGCCGCATGTGGGTGCTGGAGGAAGGCGATCTCGACGCGTGGGCCGACGGGTACGACGCGCAGATGGCCTACGCCGACCCGGACATCCGCCGGGCGTTCTGGGAAGCGGTGTACGCCTGGCTGCTGTTTCCGGAGCGTTGGATGTCGGAATGGACAGAACAATCGGTCGAACGCGCGGAGCCCGAGGCGGCCTGCGCCGCCATCGCCGAGGAGGAACAGCGCGTCGAGGCGCTCCTCTCCTGGCTGCCGGATTGGGTGGGCCGGCGTTACGGCGTGCGCATCCGGCGGATCGATTGGTTAGGCTAAAGCGGGAAACCGCCCCGGCGAGCCATCAAGGCGATGCCTTCGCACAAGGAGGGATGGGGATGACGCGACCCTACGTGTACCTGACGCGGAGGGTGGACGACGACATTGTGGCGCGCTTGGCGGAGCACTGCGACATCGGCGTGTGGGAGCGCGACGAACCCGTCCCCCGCGCAGTGCTGGAAGCCGAGGCCGAGCGCGCCGACGGGCTGTACGTGATGGTGACCGACTGCATCGACGCGGACCTGATGGACCGCGCCCCGCGCCTGAAAGTGGTGAGCACCATGTCGGTGGGGTACGATCACATCGATGTTGCCGCCGCGACGGCGCGCGGGATTCTCGTCACGAACACGCCGGGCGTGCTCACGGAGACGACGGCCGATTTGGCGTTTGCCCTTCTGCTGGCCACGGCGCGACGGCTGACGGAGGCGGAGCGCTTTCTGCGGGAAGGAAAGTGGCGCGCCTGGTCGCCCAACCTCCTCGTGGGACGCGACGTTTACGGGGCGACGCTGGGCATCATCGGCCTGGGGCGCATCGGCGAGGCCGTGGCGCGACGGGCCAAGGGGTTTGCCATGCGCATCCTCTACCACAACCGCCGGCGCCGCCCGGAGGCGGAAGCGGCCCTCGGCGCGCGGTACGTGGACCTGGACACTTTGCTCCGGGAGTCCGACTTTGTCGTCCTGCTTACGCCGCTGACGCCGGAGACGGAGAACCTGATCGGCTGGCGGGAGTTTTCCCTGATGAAGGAGACGGCCTGCTTCATCAACGTCTCCCGCGGGCAGACGGTGGACGAGGACGCCTTGGTGCGCGCGCTCCGGGAGCGGAAAATCTGGGCCGCCGGGCTTGACGTGTACCGGGAGGAGCCGCTGCCGCCCGATCATCCCCTGCTGGAACTCGACAACGTTGTGCTCTTGCCCCACATCGGCAGCGCGAGCGTGGCGACGCGCCGCAACATGGCGCTTCTCGCCGCCGAAGGCTGTTTGGCCGCCTTGCGCGGCGAGCGCCCCGCGCACCTGGTCAACCCGGAGGCCTGGGCGCATCGCCGGCGGTGAGGGACCAAGTCGCGCCAACCGGAGAGGCGAGGGAAGCTTTGGGGCCAAACCCATCGGACGTGCGGAGGGAGGCAAGGTGAAGGGCCAGACGGGATGGACGGACCTGCCGGTGGCGAGGGCGCGGCGGGCGCGCGCCCCGCGGCGCCGCTTCCTTCTGTGGGGGACGATTGCCGCCCTGGTGGCGATGATCGGCGGCGTGGTGGGCGTGGCCCTCTACGTGGGCTGGCAGCTCACCCATCCGGCGCGCAAACCGCTCACGGGCACGCCGGCCGATTGGGGGCTGGCCTATGAAGCCGTGACCTTTCCCAGCGTGGGCGACGAGGCGCCGCTCCTCCTGAACGGCTGGTACCTGGCTGCCCAGGCCAACGGGGCGAAGCCCAAACCGGGCGTCATCGTGTTCGCCCACGGGTACCGCCAGAACCGGCTGCAGGAAGACGTGCCGGCGCTCGCCTTGGCGCGGGACCTCGTCCGCGCGGGATACGACGTGCTCCTGTTTGACTTTCGGAACAGCGGCCAGTCGCCGGGACAGGTGACCACGGTGGGCATTTTGGAGCAGCGCGATCTGCTCGGCGCCGTGCAATACGCGCGACAGCGCCGGCCCGATGCGCGCGTGGGCCTCTTGGGCTTTTCCATGGGGGCGGCCACGGCCATTCAAGCTGCTGCGGCGTCGCTCGATGTGGCCGCGGTGGTGGCCGACAGTCCCTTCGCCGACCTGGAGGCGTACCTGGAGGAGAACCTGTCCGTGTGGTCGGGGCTGCCGCACTACCCGTTTACGCCGCTCATCCTGAGCCTGATTCCCCCGCTGATCGGAGCCGATCCGGCAGCGATGAGCCCGGTGCGCGCCGTCGCGGCTTTCGCCGGTCGACCGCTGCTCCTCATTCACGGGACGGCCGACGCGAAGATCCCGCTCGAGGACAGCCGCGCGATTGCCCAACAGGCCCGCGCGCACGCCGCCGTCGAACTGTGGACGGTGGAGGGGGCGGACCACGTGAAGGCCTACGCCCACAATCCAGCGGCGTACACAAAAAAGGTGCTGGCCTTTTTCGACCAGCACCTGGGATCGTCGCGGTAAAACGATCGTGCTGTTCCTTCGGCGCGTCAGAACACCTGCTCCACGCCTTTGACGCCCGGCACCTCTTCCAGCAGAGCGCGTTCGATGCCCGCTTTCAGCGTAATCGTGGACGCCGGGCAACCGCCGCATGCTCCCATGAGGCGCAGCTTGACGATGCCGTTTTCGTCGACGTCGACCAGCTCCACGTCCCCGCCGTCGCGTTGCAGGAACGGGCGCAGCTTGTCGAGCACTTCTTGCACTTGCTCTTTCAGGGACATGCCGGCTCAAGCCTCCTTTCGGTTGCGTTAACCTCGCCACCTGCCTCTTTATTTTACCATACGTTTGGTTTGCCGCAAACGGCGTGGTATGATGAACATGCGGGCCGTGGCCATGGCGGTTGCCCGGCCCGCCCGTTATGGCGAGGACCGGATGGAAGGACCTTGGAACGGGGGAGTCCGCGGTGAAACACGTCTACCCGAACGTCAAAGCCCTGATCGGCAACACGCCGATCGTGGAAATTACGCGTTTTGACCTTCCCGAAGGCGTGCGCCTGTTCGCCAAGTTGGAGTTTTTTAATCCGGGCGGCAGCGTGAAGGATCGCCTGGGAGTGGCCCTCATCGAGGATGCCGAGCGGCGCGGGCTTCTCAAGCCCGGCGGGACGATCATCGAGCCGACGGCGGGGAACACCGGCATCGGTCTGGCGCTGGCCGCCATCGGCACCGGCTACCGGGTGATCGTCGTCGTGCCGGAGAAGTTTTCCGTGGAAAAGCAGGAGCTGATGCGCGCCCTCGGGGCCGAGATCGTGCACACGCCCACCGAGCTGGGCATGAAGGGGGCGATCGAGAAGGCCAAGGAGCTGGCGGCGACGATTCCCGGCGCCTATGTGCCGCAGCAGTTTGAAAACCCGGCCAACCCGGAGGCCCATTACCGGACCACCGGCCCGGAGATCTGGGAACAGATGGAGGGTCAGGTGCACATCTTTGTCGCGGGCGCCGGCAGCGGCGGCACGTTCATGGGCTGCGCCCGTTATTTGAAGGAGCAGAACCCGGCCATCAAGACGGTCATCGTCGAACCGGAAGGCTCCATCTTGAACGGAGGCGAGCCGGGGCCGCACAAGACGGAGGGCATTGGCATGGAGTTTCTTCCGCCCTTCGTCGATCCGGCGTATTTTGACGCCATCTACACGGTGGCCGATGAAGACGCGTTCAACATGGTCAAGGAACTGGCGCGGCGGGAAGGCCTGCTGGTGGGCAGCTCGTCCGGCGCGGCCTTCTACGCGGCGCTTCAGGAAGCGCGGAAGGCGCCGCCGGGAACGAACGTCGTCACCATCTTCCCCGACTCCAGCGAGCGCTACCTGAGCAAGAAGATCTACCAGGGGGGAATCTGACGATGCGGATGAAGACGCGGCTCGTTCACGGCGGCATCACCGGCGACCCCCACACCGGCGCCGTCACCGTGCCGGTGTACCTCACCAGCACGTACAAACAGGAAGGGGTCGGGCACCATAAGGGATACGAGTACTCGCGCACCGGCAACCCGACGCGGGCGGCCCTGGAGGCGCTCATCGCCGACCTGGAAGGGGGCGTGCGGGGTTTCGCCTTCGCCTCGGGCATGGCCGCCTTTTCCACGGTGATGATGCTCTTCAACCAGGGCGACCACGTCGTCGTCGGCGACGACGTCTACGGCGGGACCTATCGCGTGCTGACGAAGGTGTTCGCCCGCCTGGGCCTCGACGCCACCTTCGTCGACACGCGCGACCTCGACGCCGTCCGCGCGGCCATCCGCCCCTCGACGAAGGCGGTCGTCATCGAGACGCCGTCCAATCCGCTCCTCAAGGTGACGGACATCGCCGCCGTGGCCCGGCTGTGCCGCGAGCACGGCCTTCTGCTCATCGTGGACAACACCTTCATGACGCCGTATTGGCAAAACCCGCTGGCCCTCGGCGCCGACATCGTCGTGCACAGCGCGACGAAGTACCTCGGCGGCCACAGCGACGTTGTGGCCGGGCTGGTCGTCGTGAAGGATCCCGAGTTGGGGGAGCGCCTGCACTTCCTCCAGAATTCCGTCGGCGGCGTGCTCGGCCCCCACGACGCCTATCTGCTCATCCGCGGCATCCGCACCCTGGGCTTGCGCATGGAGGCCCATGAGGCCAATGCCGCCGCCGTGGCCCGGTTTTTGGCCGAACGCGGCGACATCCGCGCCGTGTACTACCCGGGACTTTCCACGCATCCGGGGCACGACGTGGCCAAGCGGCAGGCCCGCGGCTTTGGCGGCATGATTTCCTTTGACGTGGGCGACGGCGCGCGGGCCGAGCGTGTGGTGCGCCGGGTGCGCCTCTTCACGCTGGCCGAAAGCCTGGGGGCTGTGGAAAGCCTCATCTCCATTCCCGCCCGCATGACCCATGCCTCCATCCCGCCGGAGCGGCGCGCCGAACTGGGCATCACCGACGGCCTGATCCGCATCTCCGTTGGCGTGGAGGATGTGGCCGACCTGATCGAGGACCTGGAACAAGCGCTGGCCGGGGCGTGAACGGAAGGCAGCGGGACGGCACTCGCGCGGGGAGCGGTGTGCCGATGACAGAAAAGGACCGGGGAAACGTGGCCGGTTGTGAAGGGAGGGGAGGGGCGATGCCCGTCGAAGTGACCGTGTATGGCGCCGACGTGCGCTGCCCCAGCTGCGTCAACGCGCCGTCGTCGAAGGAGACGGCGGAGTGGCTGGAGGCGGTGCTGGGGCGGAAATTCGGTCCGGAGCGCGTCACCGTGCGCTACGTGGACATTCACGCGCCCCAAACGCCCGCCGATGCCGAGTGGGCGCGGCGCGTCCTGGACGACGAGTTTTTCTACCCGCTGGTGGTGATCGACGGCGACGCGGTGGCCGAGGGGGTTGTCGAGCTGAAGCCGGTGCTAAAAAAGCTGGCCGCCCTCGGCCTGGCCGAAAGCGGCCCGCCCCGCGGCTAGTGTTGGCGGTCTTCCGGCGACCATGGCGGCGGAAGAGGAGGGATGGACATGGATGTCGTGATTGAGTTTTGCAGCACGAACTTGGCTCACGGATCGCAGAAGGCGCTCGATGCCCTCATGGAGGACCCCGAGCTGGAAGCGGAGATTGTGGAATACGGCTGCCTCGGCAATTGCAGCCTGTGCGCCACGACGCTCTACGCCATGGTCAACGGAGAGATCGTCACCGGGGACAGCCCCGAGGAGTTGGTCGCCAACATCAAGGCCTTTCTGAACAAGGAACGGGAAAAGCGGGCCGAGCTCGACAAGCTGATCGAGCAGCTCGACGACTGAAGGGAACAAAAAACCGTGCCGCCCCAAAGGGCAGGAAACAAGATAAAAATTAACAATAGGAGATAATAAGGGGCAATCTGCCCCTCTTTGCATTAATTTTTGTTAAGGAGTGATCAACGTTGTTAATTGATTTTGATTTGTCAACAGCATTATTAGGAATCATTTTATTGATTTTCATTGTCTTCTATTTAAAAAATAAAAAATATAAAGATTTATTATACCTATTCTTCTTCTGGAATGGCTGAGATCATGCGAAGAAAGTTAAAATTTTCATCGGGTATTAATTTGATTCCTTTCGATATCAATATTGTTAATGAGCAAGTTTTGTATAACATTCTTTTGACCGTACCGTTTGGTTTTGGTCTTCCTTTTCTTTTGAATGTAACGAAAATAAGGTTAATGATTTACGGAGTTAGTTTTTGTGTGGTAATCGAATCCCTTCAATTAATTATTTCTTTGTTCTTAGGCTTTCCTTATCGAACAATTGATATAAACGATGTGATTCTTAACGTTTTTGGTGTCATTCTTGGGTTTATGATTTTTAAAGTCTTTGGTTTTCTTTTTAAGAAGATGGTAAATAATTTAGATATAAAAAAATCGCCGTTCCGAGCCTTTTTCGTTGTCCGAATCCCTTGTATTCGGTGCACTTTCACCTTCACAAAAC
>NZ_BMOF01000012.1 GCF_014646935.1 Calditerricola satsumensis
AGATTTTCTCGTGAGTGACCGGCTTCACTTCGGTTAGGTTTTTATGTGAGTTGACACGTGACGTTGGGCAATTTGTCACAGAGCCTTCAATTTTCCATCCCCTGCGCCGCCCACCGGGCTCAGGCCTTCGCCTGCAAACGCTTCAGCAGCGCCTCGCGCCGGGCTTCAAACCCGGGTTTGCCGAGCAGGGCGAACATGTTCTGTTTGTACGCTTCCACGCCGGGCTGGTCAAAGGGGTTGACGCCGAGCAGGTAGCCGCTTGCGCCGCAGGCCTTCTCGAAGAAGTAGACGAGCTCGCCGAACGCGCGCGGTGAAAGCTCCGGCACGCGCAGCACGAGGTTCGGCACGCCGCCGTCGACATGGGCCAGCACGGTGCCCTCAAAGGCGCGCCGGTTCACGTCATGCACGCGCGCGCCGGCGAGGAAGGCCAACCCGCCGCCGTCGGTGCCGTCGTCGGGGATGGTCACGTCGCGGGCCGGGCGCTCAACGAAGACGACCGTCTCGAACAGGTTGCGCCGGCCCTCCTGGATGTATTGCCCCATGGCGTGGAGATCGGTGGTAAACTGCACCGACGCCGGGAAGATCCCCTTGTGGTCCTTCCCTTCGCTTTCCCCAAAGAGCTGCTTCCACCACTCGGCAAAGGTGGCCAGCGACGGCTCGTAGCCGACGAACAGCTCGACGGTGTACCCTTTGCGGTACAGCGCCGTGCGGTACGCGGCGTACTGGTAGGCCGGATTGTCGGCCAGGCGCGGTGTGGCGTAGGCCTCGCGGGCCGCCTGGGCCCCCTCCATCATCGCCGCGATGTCGATGCCGGCCACGGCGATCGGCAGGAGCCCCACCGCCGTCAGCACCGAGTAGCGGCCGCCGATGTCGTCGGGGATGACGAAGGTTTCGTACCCCTCCTCCGTTGCCAGCCGGCGCAGGGCCCCCCGCGCCCTGTCCGTCGTGGCCACGATGCGCCGCCGCGCCACCTCCGGGCCCGCCGTGCGGTAGAGCCAGTCGCGGATGATGCGGAAGGCGACGGCCGGCTCCGTCGTCGTGCCGGACTTGGAGACGACGTTGACGTAGACCGTCTTGCCCTCCAGCTGATCCAGCAGGTGCGCCAGGTATGCGCCGGACAGGTGGTGGCCGGCGAAATAGATCTCCGGACCGCCCCGCTTGTCGCGCGGCAGCTGGTTGTAAAACGGAGGGGTCAACATCTCGATGGCCGCCCGCGCCCCCAAGTACGACCCGCCGATGCCGATCACCACAAAGGCGTCGGCCTCGTCGCGAATGCGCGCCGCCGTCTCCTGGATGCGGGCAAACTCGTCGCGGTCGTACGCAACGGGCCAGTCGACCCACCCCAAAAAGTCGGCCCCCGGCCCCGTCTTCCGATGGAGCTGGTCGTGGGCCAGCTGCACATACGGCTCCAGGCACGCCAGCTCCCGCTCGGACACAAACGGCCGCACGTGGCGCGGATCAAAGGTGATGGACACGCCCATGCTTGAACCTCCCCTGACGGAAACTGCACCTTCTTCAGGATGACACGGAAGGTCCTTTCCACGCAAGAAACGGCGGGGATGTGGTATGCTCAAGCCAGGTTGACCGCCACATTCCCCGCAAGCGAGGTGCTCGCCGTGCGCATCGGCGTCGACATCGTTGACATCGCCCGCATGCAAGCGCTCGCCGCCGACGAGCGGTTCGTAGCGCGCGTGTTTACCCCGGCCGAGCGCGCCCTTCTGGACGGCCTTCCGCCGCATCGCCAGGCCGAGGTGCTGGCCGGCCGCTTCGCCGCGAAGGAGGCCGCCGCCAAAGCCCTGGGCACCGGATTTGCCGGCGGCATCCGTCCCCTTGACATCGAGACGCTGCGTGGCCCCTCCGGCGAGCCGGTGCTGCAGCTTCACGGCGAGGCCCGGCGGCGGGCGAAAACGCTTGGCCTTCGCCAGTGGCACGTCAGCCTGTCCCACACCCGCGACGTGGCGGTGGCCTTCGTGGTGCTTACCGGTGATACGGTTCCCCGCGCTGGATCTTGAACGCGCGGTACAGCTGTTCGAGAAGGATCAGGCGCACGAGTTGATGCGGAAACGTCATCCGCGACAGGGAGAGGCGCGCATCGGCCCGCTTCAGCACCGACGGCGACAGGCCCAGCGTGCCGCCGATGACAAAGGCGACCTGGCTTTTCCCGTACGTGGCAAGGCGGGCCAACTCGGCGGCCAGCTCTTCCGACGACCACATCGCCCCGTCCAGCGCGAGGGCAATGACATAATCATCGGGACGCAGGCGCTCAAGCAAGCGGCGCCCTTCTTTTTCTTTGATTTGCTCCGCTTCGCGCACCGACAGGCGGTCCGGCACCGGCTCGTCGGGCACTTCGATCAGGCGGAGCGAGGCGTACGGCCGGAGGCGCTTGGCGTATTCGTCCACCCCTTCCTTCAGAAACGCCTCCTTCACTTTCCCGACGCTGACCACGGTGATCCGCATGGGCGCCAATCCCCTTCCTCTGCGCAGGGAGGATTCACAAAAAAACCTTCGAAGAATTTTTACAAGCAGATTACGTGATTGAAATCTGTATGTGTTTTACTTAAAAATGTGGGAATCACATCCTAGGAGGGGAAAAAATGCGTTTTCGAATGCGACGGATTTCCTTCGTCCTGTTGGGCATCGTCGCCCTCTTCGCCCTGCCGCTCGCGGCGGCCGCGGCCACGCCGGAGCAAGAGGTCGTCAATTTGGTCAACGCGGAACGGGCCAAGGTGGGGCTTCCTCCGCTCGCCCACGACGCGCAGCTCAGCAGGATCGCCCGGATCAAAGCCCAGGACATGTACCGCAATCATTACTTCTCCCATTATTCCCCGACGTACGGCTCCCCGTTTGACATGCTGAAGCGGTTCGGCGTCTCGTACGCGTACGCGGGCGAAAACATCGCCAAAGGATATCCGGACGCCCAATCGGTGATGGCCGGTTGGATGGGAAGTGCCGGCCATCGGCAAAACATCCTCCATCCGGCGTACGACCGCATCGGGGTGGCCCACTATAACGGGATCTGGGTGCAGCTGTTTACCGGGGACGGCAAGGCCGGGCAATACGGCTCGTCCCACGTCGTCCAGAAGCTCGCGCCCCTAAGCGGGAAACCGGCGGTCGTGCCGTACACCGTCAAACGGGGCGACACGCTGTACCGCATCGCCCTTGCGTACCGCATTCCGCTCGCCAAGCTGATCGCCGCCAACCCGCAACTCCAAAACCCCAATCTGATTTACGTTGGACAAACCGTCTACGTGCCCGTACGGTAACACCCCGCGGTGAGCAGAATCCCCCTGCTCACCGCTTTTCCGTTTCTTCTCCCGGTTTGGCGTCTTCACCCGTCGGCGGCGCCCACACCACATAGGTGGCCACGCGGCCGCAATAGCGACAGGCGCGCTTGACGATCTCCGGCATCCCGCGCACCTGCGCCACATGGTGCACGTCGTCGATATGGGGCGCCACCTGCTGATGGTCAACGGCGTCGTCGAGGGCCTGCTCCACGTGTTCCGGACAGCAAAGGATCCACACCCGAACCGTTTCCATCGCCTCCCGTTCCCTCCTTCCCGCAACCGCCTGCAGGGGAAAGAAAAGGCCAGGGGAACCCCCTGACCCTTGCAGCCGGTTCGCCGGCTAGCCGAGCGCCCGCTTAGGACTGCGGGTCACGCATCAGTTTAACCTCCACGGTCTTTTCCAATCCGCCGCGGTACACGGTCACCCGGACCGTGTCCCCCGGGCGCTTGTGCTTGTACAGGTATTTGCGCAGTTGCGCCGCATTCTCGATCTTCTGGTCGTCCAGCTTCACAATGACATCATACTGCTTGAGCCCCGCGCGCGCGGCCGGGCCCATCGGCGGAAGATCGAGGATGATGACGCCGTACTCCACGTCCGGCGGCAAGTACAGCGGATCGTCGTGCCAGTACTCCGACGGGACCGACGCCACGTCGCGGATCTGCACGCCGAGATACGCGCGCTGGGGTTTGCCGTGCCGCACGAGGTCGTGCAGCACCGGCTCGGCGTCGTTGATGGGGATGGAAAAGCCCAGGCCCTCGACGCCGGGAGCCGAGATCTTCGCGCTGTTGATGCCGATCACCTGGCCGCTTATGTTGACGAGCGGCCCCCCGCTGTTCCCCTGGTTGATGGCCGCGTCGGTTTGGATCACGTCCAGCTCCCAGTCGACCTGGTTGTCGCCGTTGACATCCCGCGGAACCGTGCGGTGGGTCGAGCTGATGATGCCCGCGGTCACCGAGCGGGCAAACGCCAGCCCCAAGGGATTGCCGATGGCAATGGCCGGCTCGCCGACGCGCAGGTCGTCGGAGTTGCCAAATTGGGCCACGGCCTCGACCCCGTCGTCCGGGATTTCCAACACCGCCAGATCCATAAACGGATCGACGCCGAGCAGCTTGACGTCCCGCACCCGCGCACCGTTCGGCAAGACCACCTCCAGACGGCCTTCCCCGTTGGCGGCGGTCTCCACCACGTGGTAGTTCGTGGCGATGCGCGCGCGTCCGCTTACCCGTTCAAAGACAAAGCCCGATCCCACTTCCCGATCGACGCTTTGCGCCAACCAAAAATTCTCCTGAACGGTGACCACCCCGACAACCGCCTTCTCCACCTTGGCCACGGCGTCGGCGATGGCCGTGTTGACGTCCACGTTGATCGTGCGATGTTCAGACGGACCAGAAGGGGCGGGCGAGGTGTCGCCGATGGGAGCGGGCTGGAGCGGTCCCCACCCCGCCGCCACGAGTCCGAAAAACACCACCAATCCTCCGGCGATGCCCGACAACAACGAAAGCCACAGCGAAACACCCCGACGACGCGGCGGGGTGGAAAACCCGTCGTCGTAAAAGCCCATCGCCATCACCTCCACACAGCGCCCCGACAAGCGCGTCCGCGCATGGACGCGCCTGACGAGGTATGCGCGATCCTCCTCGCGGCAATGCTGGGAGTGTATCCGTTCCAGCATCATTGTACCATTCCGTTTTGGTCCCGAGGAGGTCTCTCCATGCGCAACGTGACGCTGCACGATGTCCATGTCCTGGCCCGTCTGGCCGACCTGAAAGAGGACCTTTACCAGCAAACCCTGCTCGTGACGGCGCTCATCGCGCTGCTCACCGAAAAGGGGATTCTGCGCGAGGGCGAACTGCACCAAACGTGCCAACAACTGGAGCAGGAGCTTATGGCCGAGCTGCCGGCGCTTCGCCCAGATCATCCAGGCGCGTGGGACGATCAAAATACGTATCGTGCAACGTGAGGTCCTCACCGACGCGCAGCCCGTTCTCCTCCAAAATGGCCTGCACCGTCAAGCGGGCCAGCTCCATCAGGTTGTTGTCGCGGCTCAAGTGGGCCAAGTACACCTTGGGGCGCTCGCCGCCGATGATCTCCGCCAGGGCCTCTCCGCAGTCGTCGTTGGACAGGTGGCCAACGTCGCTCAAAATGCGCCGCTTCACGCTCCACGGATAGGGCCCCATGCGCAACATCTCCACGTCGTGGTTGGCTTCGAAGATGTACACGTCGGAGCCGGCCACTTTTTCTTTGATGCGGCTTGAGACATAGCCCAAATCCGTGGTCAGGCTCAGCTTTTGCTCCCCGTGATAAAAGCAAAAGCCGACGGGTTCCGCCGCGTCGTGCGACACGCCATACGACTCGACGAACAGATCCCCAAACTGGAGCACCTCGCCCGTCTCAAAGACGCGGCGCTGTTCGGGTCGAAGCGGTCCCAGCGCATCCCCGAGGGCCTCCCACGTGGCCGCATTGGCATAGACCGGCAGGTTGTACCGCCGGGCCAGTACGCCAACCCCCTTGACGTGATCGGCATGCTCGTGCGTGATGAGAATGGCATCCAGCGACGCCGGAGAGATGCGCACCTCTTGAAGCGCCGCCTCGATTTGCTTCCCGCTGAGCCCCGCATCAACGAGCAGATGAGCCCGTGAGGTTCCCACAACCAGCGCGTTGCCCGTGCTGCCGCTGGCCAAGATGGAATAACGCATCCCCGCCTCCTCCCGTCCCTTGTCCCATTGTCTCTTCCTCCATTATTTCAAGAGCAAGGACGCCCGTTCAAGAGACGACGGGCGCTCCACGCCGCCGGTGATGGCGTTGACGTAATAAACGCGGCCGGAAGCCACGATGCGCCACACGGGCAGGAGGGCCTGCTCCTCTAGCCCGGTCGGATAGCCGGTGTACCCGAGCTCGACGCGCCGGACGACGGCGCCCGGGGGGAGCAACCCGTTCCGGACGAGGGTAAAGAGCGCGGCCTGCGGCGGAACCGCCGGATACGCGAGCCCCATTTGCCGCACTTCGGCATACCGCTGCACATAGCTGCGCAGATAGCCGTTTGCCACGTTCACCTCCACGGTGACGTCAAACAGCGGCAAATGGTTGACCGTCTGCACGAACACGTGCTTGTCGCCTTGCGATTGCACCGGGTCGTACCGGTATTCCGGAAAGCGGAACACCTCGTCGGCCAGGCGTTCGGCGACCGCGTCGGGATGCGGGTTCGAGACGCGCAGCGCGCGCTTCCACACGGCCAACAGCAAGCCCTGGTGCTCCCACACCCGTTTGCCGCTGGCGCGAACCACCCCCAGGTCATACGGCGAGCGGACGTACAACACGGCGACGTTGGGCACCGTCTCGGGAAGCGGCGCCTCGACGCGAACCTTCCACTGCGCCAGCAGGTTGCGCGTGGCCTCTTCCGCCGCATCGGCGCGCGATGCGAACGGTTCCCCCAGGACGCGCACATGATACACCTCGTAGCCGAGGAAAAGGTCGAGCAGGAAAAAGGCGACGATGAGCAGCGTTTTCGCCCTACTCCAATCCATGGTGCACCCGCCTCGTTTCCGTCTCTCGACCCACGAGCAGCATCTCGCCGGTCGTTCGCTCCACCAGCCACACCGGCGTCAGGTCGACAAAGGGGTCGCGATAGCGGCAGAGGTAGGCCAGGCTCAACCGTTCGATGTCCCGGACCGGGATGTTCCACGCTCCAAGCTGCCGCAGGACATCGGCCGCATCGGGCAGCGTCAGCGTCTCGTGCCCCACGTAGCGTTCCAGGCGCACCGTTGAACGGGTGTACGTGCGGACACCGCTGCCCCACACCTCCAGCTCCATGCGCCCCACGTCGCGCCCCTCCGGCCCCACCAACGGATACCCATTCAGGTATTCGCGGAAGCGCACCTGCTGGCGCCCGTCCTCCCCTCGCGTCAGCCGAACCAGAACGAAGGATCCGGTCCAGCCGCCATGGCGGTTGACGAACTGCACGGCCATGGACAGACCGTCGGAGGGTCGGATCGCCGTCGGGTTGACGGTCCCGTCGTAATAGGCGAGGAGATGGTCTTTCCCCGCCGTTTGCACCGTCCGATGACCATCGGTGTAGACCATCCGGCCGTCCGCCTCGCGCCCGGAACGGATCAGCTTCGGGTTGACAAACAGCGACTGCACAAAGGCGAAATCGGGAATCGCGCGGTACTCGTAGCGGAGCTGCCGCACGCGCTGGGGACCGGCCGGAACGTACAGCACGCGGGCCAGCTCGTCGCGCCCCGGCACCGACGCGATCGGCACCGTTTCGACACGCAGGAGGATGCGCCCCATCTTCAGGTAGGTGTCCAGCTGCTGGGTGGTCAGGGTCGGCCGGGCCGCCACCGCCTTGCCGAGCGCTTCCGACACCAGGTAGGCGCGCGGCACCCCCTCCCCGTCGCGATAGACCGCGATCCGCCGCACCGTGGGGAGGATCCGCGCAAGCTCCCCCGTGTCGGCCACGATCTGCTCGAGAAGGGCAACGGGAATCTCGCTCCCAAAGACCAGCTCAATCCCCCTTCCGCGCCGCGCATACGCTTCCCACACGGATCGGGTATAATGCTCCCGTGCCAAGGGCTGGAAGGACCATTCGCGCAGGCGCGCGGCGATGACCCCGTGCACCGGCGTCCCCGGGTACGCGACGGTGTGCGTGCCGTCACCATGGTGAAACACCACTTCGACCGGCGTGACGACGTCGAAGAGCTCCCGTGCCTCGCCGATGGACGCGAATGAGGCGTACGTTTCCCGCTCAATGGGCAGCGAAGGCGGGGGCGCGTTCCACAACAACCCGGACAGGGCCACGCTTAGCGCCACGAGGACGGCCAGCACGGCCGTCTTAAGCCGTTCCCGCATCGGCCGCTCGCGCCTCCTCGTCAAGGGGCAGGCGCACCGTTACCGTCGTGCCCTTGCCCACCTCGCTGTCGAGGGCAATCTCGCCGCCATGGGCGCGGACGATTTCGCGGGCAATGGACAGCCCCAGTCCCGTGCCGCCCAGCTCGCGGGATCGCGCCTTGTCGACGCGATAAAAGCGGTCAAAGACTCGCGGCAGGTCTTCGGCGGGGATGCCGATCCCCGTATCGGCCACGGTGACCGTTACCCACGGCCCGTCCATGCGCGCGGCGATGGACACCTTGCCGCCCGGTCCGGTATACTTGAGGGCGTTGGACAGCAAGTTGTCAAACACCTGCAGCATCTTGTCCCGATCCAGGGCAATGGGCGGCAGCGGCTCAACCAGGGAGAGGGACAGGGCGATGTTCCGCTCGTCGGCCTGGAACTGAAAGCGTTCTTTCACCTGGCGCAACAGGTGCGCCAATGACGTGGGAGCCTTCTCTACGCGCCACTGGTTGGAATCGATCCTGGAGAGCTGCAACAGATCGTGGACGAGGCGGATCATGCGCTCCGTCTCGTTTTGCGCCACGCGCAAAAAGCGCGGCCCCAGCTCGGGATCGCTCATGACGCCGTCTTGGAGCACCTCGAGGTAGCTTTTGAGGGTGGTCAGCGGCGTGCGCAATTCGTGGGACACGTTGGCCACAAATTCGCGCCGTTCCCGCTCGAGCGTTTCCTGCTCCGTGACGTCGGACAGCACGGCGATCACCCCGCGCTGCACCGTGCCGCGCCGGATGGGCATGATCGTGATCCGCAGAAACCGCGGGCGCCGGGACCCGTCTCCTTGTTCCACGACCCACGACCGGCCGCCACCCAGCTCTTCGTCTTGGGCGCGGCCCTCGGGAAACGGCAAGCAGTCGACCAGCGGCATGCCGAGCAGCGCGTCCTCGGGCTGGCCAAGCATGTGCGCGGCGCGCCGGTTGACGAGGATGACGCGACCGCGGGAGTCGGCCGCCACCACCCCGTCCTGCATGCTGGCCAGCACGGAGGCGAGCTTGTCCCGCTCTTCCTCATGGTCCGCCAGCGCCTTCTGCAGGCGCGCCGTCAAGTGGTTGAAGGCCTGGCCCAGCCGGCCGATCTCGTCATCGCTGTAGATGCGCACGCGGCGGGAGAAGTCGCCCTTGGCCATGGCGTTGGTCTGCCGCATGATCTCCTGGATGGGGCGCGTGATGGTGCGCGACAGCACCACCCCCAACACCGCGGCCAGAACCACGGCCAACGCGCCGGCCGTGGCCAGGATGCGGTTGATTCGGCGAAGCACATCATACGTCGGCTCCAGCGACGCCTTGACCATGACGGCGCCCAGCACGGTATCCCCCCGTTTGACGGGTACCGCCACCACTTGCACGCGGTCGCCTGTCCCGGGATCGACGCGCACCGTCTCCTTCGGCGTGCCGAGGAGGGCATGGTACACCTCGAGATAGCCGTTCTTCTGGCCGACCGCGTTTCCGGCGTCAAAGGAAGCGGCCAAAATGGTCCCGTTTTGATCGATCACCTGCACCTCGCTGCCGCTAACGGTCACGAAGCGGTTGAGGAGCACCTGCGGATCGGCGCCGAGGTTCGCCGGCGCCCCTTTTCCGGCGTGGGTCGCCAGATAGGGCTCCACATTGGCCGCCAGCAAATCGGTTTGCGCGCGCACCGTGGTGCGGAAGTTCTCCAGGTAGTATTGTTCAATGGCGCGAACGGAATAGGCCCCGGCAAACTGCAGCACCAAGAGCAGCATGAGGATGTAGAGGAGCACCACTTTGGCACGGATCGAGCGTAGCAGCCGCCTCATGGTCACCCCGCGCCTCCGTCGCCGGGAGCGGTGAGCAGGTAACCGACGCCGCGGCGCGTGAGGAGGTACGCCGGCTGGCTGGGGCAATCCTCGATCTTCTCCCGCAGGCGGCGCACGGTCACGTCAACGGTGCGGGCATCGCCGTAGAAGTCGTATCCCCAAACCGCTTCCAGCAGGTGTTCGCGGGTCAGCACCTTGCCCCGATGCTTGGCCAAATAGGCCAACAATTCAAACTCGCGCTGCGTAAGATGGATGAGCTGTCCCCGCTTCGTCACCCGGTAGGCCCCGGGGTCGATCATCAGGTCCCCGATCACCCAAACCGCCTTCTCGTCCCTCGCCCCGCGCTGCAGACGCCGCAGGTTGGCCTTGACACGGGCGATCAGTTCCCGCATGCCGAACGGCTTGGTGACGTAGTCATCGGCGCCGAGCTCCAACCCCAATACGATGTCGAGTTCCGAATCCCGCGCGGTGATCATGATGATCGGGACGTCCGATTCCTGGCGGATGGCGCGGCAAACGGAAAACCCGTCCTGTTTGGGCAGCATGATGTCGAGCAAGATGAGATCGGGCTTGTCGCGGCGCGCCTTTTCCACCGCTTCCTCGCCGTCGAAAGCCAGGAGGACGTCATAGCCTTCCTTTTCGAGGCTGAATTTGAGGATTTCTGCGATGGGCCGCTCGTCGTCCACCACCAGAATGCGCCCGCGCATGCGCTTCCCCCCTCGTTCTACCTGCATTCTACCATGGACCGAGGGGGCGGGCGCTGGAAAACAAAAGCGCCCCACATCGGGGGCGCCGTGCGCCGATTACAGGTAGCGCAGGGGGTTCACCTTGACCCCGTTGCGGATCACTTCAAAGTGCAGATGCACGCCCGTCGAATGGCCGGTGTCGCCCATCACGCCGATCACTTGCCCCTTTTCCACCACGGCGCCCACACGCGTTTGGATCCGGTCCATGTGGGCATACAACGTGCGCAGCCCGTTGCCGTGGTCCAGAATCACCGTGTACCCGTAGTCGCCGTTCCAGCCGGCAAACACCACCCGGCCGTTGTCGGCCGCCAAGATGTCGCGGTTTCGCGCGCCGGCGATGTCGAGGCCGGTGTGCATCTTCCCCCACCGGTAGTGGAAGCCGCTCGTGATGCGTCCCCCGCGCGTCGGCCACGCCAGATTGCCCGTTCCGGTGGACGCGATCGCCTTCGTTCCCCGCAGGACCACCTTCGCCACCGGTTCGGCGAGCACCGCCTGCGACAGCATTGCCTTGGCCACCAAGGCCCCGTTTTCCTTGACCAGCCGATAGGTGACGCGTTTCTGCCCCTTCTTCCCTTCCTGGATGACCCGCTGTTCGCCCCGCGGGAGACGGGGATCCTGACGCACCTCGACCGCAAACGGCACGTTCTCGACCACGGTCACCTCTTCTACCGTTTTCACCGTCACCTTCGGCCGGTGCACCGTCACGTTGATCGGCTGCCCGATTTGCAGCAGGGTCTCCTCCGTCAGGCCGGGATTGAGCCGCTTGAGCTCGTCCGTCGTCAGGTTGTAGCGGGCAGCGATGCAGGACAGGCAGTCGCCCGGCTGCACCACATGCCGCTTCGGTTCGGGCGTGCCCGTCTCCAGCAGCTGCCGCAGCTCCGTTTCCGTCAGCACCTCGCGCGGGTCCACCCTTGCCGGCTCCACGTCGATGCGCTCGACAAACGTCACCTGCCGGACGGTGCGAGCCGGTGCCTCCTCTCCGCGCGAGGCGATGGTCACCGCGCGCTTGGCAGGCGCAAGCTCCCGCGCATGGGCCGCTTTGATGGCGTCAAGGACCCGCGCAACCGTCTGCGCATCCGGCGCGTACGCCACCGTTTTGCCGTCGATGACCACCCGGACGGCCTCCGCCTTCACCCGGACGCGCTGGGCGAGGGCGCGCAACGTGCCGGCGTTGTCGAAAACGCCATTGTACGCCCGCCGCTCGGCAACGCGCAGGGACGCGTCCACGTGGAGGCGAAGTCCGTCATGTTGGCCGGCGTACTGCCGTTTTTGCTTGTCCAACCACGCATGCACGATTCCCGGATCGCTCACCGTGCCCACGTATGCGCCGTTCCAGTAGACATCGTACACCGTCCGCGCATGGGCCTGGTACTGCTGAACCGCAAACGCCGTGCTGCCAATCAGGATCGAAAGGGCCACGATGCCCGCGGTGATTGCCGAGTTTCCCTTCATTGCAACCTCCTCATTTCACCGATTTGCCCTTCTCCCCAACCCCCTCCGCATTTCGGCACGCGCCGCAATACGGAATATTCTGGATGAAAAGCCGCCGCACCCGTCGCCGGGTTTCTCCCTTTTTCCCGCCCGTCTGCTAAAAATGGACAAGCCCTGGCACAGTTTCCACTGTACCACAACCGATTTCCGACGAGCAAGGTCAGATTTTGGGATTGTTTTCGACAACGTTGCGAACACTACCGATGCAGCAGGCATTCGCAAAAAGGAGGTGCCAACCGTGGGGGAACGGACGATCCTGGCCGCCTTTCGCACGGAAGACGACGCGCGTACGGCCGCGCGGCGGCTGCGCGATCTCGGCATCGAAGCCGTGGACATCGAACGGGTGCACCTGTACCCCGAAGAAGGCGCGGCGGACCGGCTAACCAACCCGCTGACCGGGCGCATCCAAAGCCTGGCCAACCTCACCTTGGGGGCGGCTGATCCCAACCCCGACGCCGCCGTTCTGCTGGCCGCCGACGCATCGGCCAGCGGCATGGCCGACGGCAATCCCTTCGAGCTGGGCCGCGACATCGTCCTCACCGCCGTCGTGCCCGCCGAGCGGGCCGCGGAAGCCGAGCGGATCGTGCGCGAAGCGGGCGGTAGGCTGTGACGCGCCGTCGGCCCCTTGAACACGGCCGCGCAGACGCGCGAGAACGGAAAGCCGACGGAACGCCACAAAAAAAGCCGGAGCGCATGTGCTCCGGCTTTTCCGCAAGCCGAATGCCCAAAACGGCAACAGGCCCTACGCCCACACCCCGCGCACCTCGTTGGTCTGGTCGCGGCTGGGCCCCACGGAAAAGAGGGACAGCGGGATGCCCGTCAGCTGGGCGATGCGCTCGAGGTAGTGGCGGGCGTTGACCGGCAGTTCGTTCAGCGAACGCACGCCGGTGATGTCCTCCGTCCACCCGGGCAGCTCCTCATACACCGGCTCGCACTCGGCCAGCACGCGCAAATTGGCCGGGAAGTGCTCGAGGATCTGCCCGTTGTGCTTGTAGGCGACGCAGATCTTCACCGTGGGCAGGCCCGACAGCACGTCGAGGCAGTTGACGGACAGGTCGGTGATGCCGCTCACCCGCCGGGCGTGGCGGACGACGACGCTGTCGAACCACCCGATGCGGCGCGGGCGGCCGGTCGTCGTGCCGTACTCGTTGCCCCGCTCGCGGATGTAATCGGCGATGTCGCCGTGGATCTCCGTCGGGAACGGGCCGTCGCCCACCCGCGTCGTGTAGGCCTTGGCCACGCCGACGACGTGGTGGATCTTCGTCGGCCCCACCCCGGCGCCGATGCACACGCCGCCGGCGATGGGGTTGGACGAGGTGACGTAGGGGTACGTCCCCTGGTCGATGTCGAGCATCACGCCCTGGGCCCCTTCAAACAGCACGCGCCGCCCCTGGTCGATGGCCTCGTTCAACACGACGGAGGTGTCCGTGACGAAGGGACGAAGGATCTCCGCGTACTGGCGATACTCCTCGTACACCGCGTCGAGGTCGAACCCTTCCGTCTCGTACACCTTCTCCAGCAGCCGGTTCTTTTCGGCCAGGTTGCGGGCCAGCTTTTCGCGGAAGACGTCCTCGTCGAGCAGATCGGCCACGCGAATGCCTACGCGCGCCGCCTTGTCCATGTACGCCGGGCCGATGCCCTTGCGCGTCGTGCCGATCCGGTTCGCCCCTTTGCGTTCCTCTTCCACAATGTCCAGCTTGATGTGGTACGGCATGATGACGTGGGCACGGTCGCTCACGTACAGGTTGTTCACCGGGATGCCGTTTTCCCGCAGGTACGCCAGCTCCTCGGCAAAGGCCTTGGGGTCGATCACCATGCCGTTGCCGATGACGCACACCTTTTCCGGGTAGAAGATGCCCGAGGGAATGAGGTGGAGCTTGTATTTCTTCCCGCCGAAGGAAATGGTGTGCCCGGCGTTGTTGCCGCCTTGGTAGCGGGCCACCACTTCCGCCCGCTGGGCGAGGTAATCGGTCACCTTGCCCTTCCCTTCGTCCCCCCACATCGTGCCGACGACGACCACCGTGGACACACGCGCCACCTCCGCTGCCAATCTCGCATACGGTTCCGCGGGCCTGTTGCCGGCGGAATCCGCATGATGTGCGCTTTGCGCACGTACAGTGTAGCAAGGGCGCAGGGTCCTGTCAACAAAGAAAAACGAACAATAGCTAGACAAAAGGAAGAAATGTTCGTTTTCACGACGCCTCGTCCACCGCGTGTCGGCGATCGAGGCTGACAAATTTGTTGTACTCCTTCAAGAAGACCAATTCCACCTTCCCCGTCGGGCCGTTGCGCTGCTTGGCGATGATCACCTCGACGATGTTCTTGCGGTCCGTCTCCGGGTCGTAGTAGTCGTCGCGGTACAGGAAGGCGACGATGTCGGCGTCCTGCTCGATCGACCCGCTCTCGCGGATGTCCGACAGGATCGGCCGTTTGTCTTGGCGCTGCTCCACGGCGCGGCTGAGCTGCGACAGGGCGATCACCGGCACGTGCAGCTCGCGGGCGATGCCCTTGAGGGAGCGGGAGATCTCGGAGATCTCCTGCTGGCGGTTTTCGGCGTACCGGCAGTGCCCCTGGATCAGCTGGAGGTAGTCGATCACCACCAGGCTGAGGCCCCGCTCCGCCTTAAGCCGGCGCAGCTTGGAGCGGATCTCCGTCACCGTGATGTTCGGCGTGTCATCAATGAAAATGGGCGCCTTGGCCAGCGTGCTGATCGCCATCGTCAGCCGTTCCCAGTCGTCCTCTTCCAGGTACCCCGTGCGCAGCTTGTGGGCCTCGAGGTTGCCCTCGGCGCACAGCATCCGCGTGACGAGCTGCTGGGCCGACATCTCCAGGCTGAAGATGGCCACCGTCTCGCCGCGGATGCCGACGTTCTGGGCAATGTTTAGCGCGAAGGCCGTCTTCCCCACGCTGGGACGGGCGGCGACGATGATCAGGTCCGACGGCTGAAACCCCGACGTCATGCGGTCGAGGTCGGGATACCCCGTCGCGACGCCGGTCACTTCGCCGCGGTGCGTGGCGAGAAACTCGATCTTTTCGTACGTCTCCAGGAGCACATCCTTAATCGAGACGAAATGCCCGCGGCTGCGGCGCTGGGAAATCTCGAGGATGTTCCGCTCGGCCTGGGAGAGGATCTCGCCGACGTCCTCCGTCTCGCCGTAGCCCGTGCTGGCGATCTGCGTGGCCACGCGGATGAGCCGCCGGAGCAGGGCCTTCTCCTCGACGATGCGCGCGTAATATTCCACGTTGGCCGCGGTGGGCACGGCGTTGGCCAGGTCGGTCAGGTACGACACCCCGCCGACCTCCTCGAGCCATTTGCGGCTTTGCAACTCGGCCGTCACCGTGACCAAATCGATGGGCTCCCCGCGCTCCAACAGGTCGATCATGCATTGAAAGATGCGCTGGTGGGCCGGGCGGTAGAAATCCTCCGGCCGGACGATCTCCATCGCCGTGATCAGCGCCTCTTTTTCCAAAAAAACAGCCCCCAACACCGCCTGTTCCGCCTCGATGTTGTGGGGGGGCATGCGATCGAGAAACAGTTCGCTCATCGCATTCTCGCCTCGCTTGAGGCCGCCTTTGGCTTCGTCGCGCCCTTCATTCCTCCACGACGGTGACTGCGAGGTGAACCGTGACGTCCGGATGCAGCTTCACCGGCACCCGCCACGTGCCGAGGGCGCGGATCGGCTCGTCCAGCAGGATCTTCTTCTTGTCCACCGCCAGATTCTGTTTGGCCAAGGCTTCGGCAATCTGCTTGCTCGTCACGGCGCCAAACAGCCGCCCGCCTTCGCCCGCCTTTGCGGCGATGGTCACGGTTGTCTTTTCCAGCTTTTCCGCGAGCGCCTTGGCTTCGGCCAGCTCCTGGGCCTTGCGCTTCGCTTCGCTGCGCTTTTGCGCCTCCAGCGTTTTGAGGTTGCCCTCGGTGGCCTCAACGGCCAGCCCCCGCGGAATGAGGTAGTTGCGGGCATATCCGTCGGAGACGTTCTTCACTTCCCCCTTCTTGCCTTGTCCCTTGACGTCCTTCAGAAAGATCACCTTCACGATCCGTTCCCCCCTTCTTCGGCCACCGTTTCGCGAATGGCCTGTTTCAGGCGCTCGACGGCTTCGTCCAGGGTCGTGTTTTTCAGCTGCGCGGCGGCGCTCGTCAGGTGGCCGCCCCCGCCCAGCTTTTCCATGATCACCTGCACGTTGATGTCGCCCAGGGAACGGGCGCTGATGTGCACCGTGCCGTCGCCCTTGTCGTTGACGACAAAGGAAGCCTGCACGCCGCGGAGACTGAGGAGCTCATCGGCGGCTTGCGACATGACGAGCTGGGCGTAGCGGTCGTTCGTCCGGCAGGTGCAGAGGGCGATGTTGCCGGGCAAGATCTGCGCATTCTTGATGATCTCCACCCGCTTGTGGTACAGCTCCGGATCCTCTTTTAACAGGTGCTGGACAAAGGCCGGATCGGCGCCATGGCGGCGAAGGAACGACGCCGCTTCAAAGGTGCGCGCCCCGGTGCGCATGGAAAAGCTGCGCGTGTCGACGACGATCCCCGCCAAGAGGGCCGACGCCTCGAGGCGGTCCATGGTCAATTTCTCGCTCTGGTACTGCAGGAGCTCCGTCACCAGTTCGCAGGTCGACGAGGCGTACGGCTCCATATAGATCAGCACGGGATGATCGACAAACTCTTCCCCCCGACGGTGGTGATCGATCACCACCACGCGGCTCACCGCCTCAAGGAGCTCCGGCGCCATGACCATCGACGGGCGATGGGTATCGACGACGACCAAGAGGGACCACGATGCGGCAAGGTCAAGGGCCTCGTCCGGGGAAACAAAAGAGCGGTGCAGCGCTTCGTGTTTCGCCACCTCGTCCATCAGCCGCTCGATGGCCGGATTCACCTCGTCGAGGACGATGTAGCCCTCACGCCCCGCCGCCTGCACCATCTTGAGCACGCCAATGGCCGCGCCAACGGCGTCCATGTCCGCGCAGCGGTGGCCCATGATGAGGACGTTCTCGCTTTCCAGGATCAGGTCGCGCAGGGCGTGGGAGATGACCCGCGCCCGCACGCGGGTGCGCTTCTCCACGGCATTGGTTTTCCCGCCGTAAAAGACGATGCGCTCTCCGCGGCGCACCGCCGCCTGGTCGCCGCCGCGCCCGAGGACGATGTCCAGCGTCGACTGGGCCAGCTGCCCGAGCTTGGCCAGCGACTCCTCTTCGGCCGCCACGCCGATGCTCAAGGTGATGGGAATCTTGTTGCCCACGTGCAGCTCGCGCACGATGTCGAGGATGTCGAAACGGGTCTGTTCCAGCTTGCTCAGGATGGCTTCGTTCAACACGGCGAAAAATTTGTCCGAAGCGAACCGACGCAGGTAGAGGTCGTGGGCGCCGGCCCATTCCGTCAGGGCCGCCGTCACCGTCGACAAGAGCATGCCGCGCTGCTGCTCGCTCATGCCCTGGGTCACTTCGTCAAGGTTGTCGAGATGGATGATGGCAAAGACCGGCCGCTGGTCGCGGTAGCGCTTTTTCAACCGGCACAACTCGGTGACATCGGCCAAGAGCACCATACGCTCCTCGGAGTGGACGGTCAGTTCGTAGACGCGGTCGTGGAAGGCGAGCTCGTGGGTCCCCGACCGCGTCCAATCCACCCCATCCCCCACCGGCAACAGCTCCTCCAACGCCTCGCCGATCACCCGGTCCCGTTCCACCAGGCGACCAAACGCCGGATTGGCCCACTCCACTTTGCGGGAGTCGCTGTACAGCGCGACGCCGATCGGCAGGGTGGCGAGAACGTCGTCACCGGCTTTCTTCACGCGGTACTGGATCGTTTCCAGATAGGCTTTCAAATCGGCCCGGAACGCGCGCTCGGCCCGCGACACAAACAGCGCCAACGCGACCGTGGCCGCCAAACCGGCCAAACCCAGCATCCAGTTGTAGACGGTGAGGATGACGCAGAGCGCCAGGCACAAGAGCACCGCCAAGCGCATGTGCATCCCGTGCCACCGCTCAAGCAAAAATTTCGGCATGCCTTTCAGCCCCTAGCGACGGATCACGTCCCGCACGCGGGTCGCCAGATCCACGATGCCCGCTAAACTCAGTATAAGAAAGAGGTGCGGAAAAAGAAACAAAAGGATGACGACCGCACGACCCACCCACGGGCTCCATCCCCGGGCGTCGGCGACGAAGAAGACGAGCGACAGCCCTTGCAGGACGAACAGCACCGACAGCAGCGCTTGCCCGTTCCACGCCACGTTGGCCAGCCACGTCACGTCGCGCACGCCGGGGATGAACAGCAAAACGATCGACGCCAGGTAGTAGTAAAGGAGCGAACGCGGGAGGCGCCAATCCTTCAGGGGCGGAAGCCGCCGCACGGGAACGCCCATCCGGCGCAACACGTGACCGGCGGCCCATTGATTGACCAGCGCCACCGTCGCCGCGCTCATCAGGAGCATGGACGGGATGAGCTGGTGAAGCCACCGTCCCGACTCGTGCCACATGGCGGCCTGACGCTCGACGTCCATGCCCGCCCGCTCCAGCATGCGCTCCGCCGCCTGCAAGCTTTCGCGCATCAACGTTTCAAACCGCTCCACCAGGTTGATGTTGAAGAAGGCGGCCAAAGCGACGAGCAAAAGGAGCATGCTGACCAATGCCGCCAAAAACGCGAGGAGCACCGCCTGTTCCGCCGGGCGGCGCTTGCGGTGCGCGCCCCCCAGCGCCGTCCCCACCGCACCGGCAAAAACGGCGGCCGGCACCGCAGGCAGGCCAAACAGGAACGCGGTGAGCACAAGCGCGAGAGCGGCCGCCCATGCCGACGGCTGCCATCCCTGCCGCGCCGCATACACGGCGAACGGCAGCGGGAGCACGAGCGACAAGAACAGGCCGAGGGGCGTATACGCCGACAGCGCCAGCATGACCCCATACAGCGCCAAGGCGACCGCGCCCTCGACGACCCCACGAACCGACATCCCCACGTTGGTCACCTCAACAACCCGAAAAAAATAGGGAAAAAGGGACACCGCTGTGCCCCTTTTTCCGCCCGTTCAGTCCACTGTGTACGGCAACAGCGCCATTTGACGCGCGCGCTTGATCGCCTTCGTCAACATGCGCTGGTATTTCGCCGACGTACCCGTGACGCGGCGCGGCAAAATCTTGCCGCGTTCGCTGATGAACTTCTTCAGCAGATCGACGTCTTTGTAATCGATTTTCTCGATCTTGTTCACCGTAAAGTAGCACACTTTTTTGCGCTTGTGGCGACGACCGCGAGCCATGTCCGTCCCTCCTTTCAAACGCCAACGGTCTCAGAACGGCAAATCGTCGTCCGAAATGTCGATCGGCTGGCTGTCTCCGGCAAAGGGATCGTCGTCGAACCGGGCCGGACGCCGCTCCGGCGCCTCGAGGGGATCGTCCGTCCGACTGCCCTGTGCCGCCGCGCTCGATTCGAGGAAGCGCACGTTGTCGGCCACCACCTCGGCCACCTTGACGCGGCGCCCTTCCTGGTTTTCAAACGTGCGGATCTGCAGGCGCCCTTCCACGGCCACCAGCCGCCCTTTGCGCAAGTATTGGGCGCACGTTTCGGCCAGCTGCCGCCACACGACGATGTCGATGAAATCGGTCTCGCGCTCCCCCTGCTGGTTGGTGAACGGCCGGTTTACCGCCAGCGAAAACGACGCGACGGCCACCCCGCTCGGCGTGTACCGAAGCTCCGGGTCGTGCGTCAGGCGCCCGATCAGAATGACCCGGTTCAGCATTCCCCGATCCCTCCGTCCCCCAGGGTTCTCTGCCGGTTTCCCGCACCAGCCGACGGATCACTCGTCTTCGCGCACGATCAGATGCCGCAGGATGCCGTCGGTGATCTTCAGCACGCGATCGAGCTCTTTCACCGTTTCCGGTCGGCCCTGGAACTTCATCACCACATAGTAGCCTTCCCGGTACTTCTCGATTTCGTACGCCAGACGCCGCTTCCCCATCGGCTCCACGCTGGTCACTTCCCCGCCGTTTGTGTTCACCAGCGTGCGGAACTTCTCAACGAGCTCCTTTGTCCGTTCCTCGTCGAGGTCCGGGCGCACGATGTACATCACTTCATATTGCCGCATCCCGTTCACCTCCTTGTGGACTGAGCGGCCCCTTTTCGCCGAAAGGGGCAAGGAGTGCCTTCCACACTCACGCGACGACAGTATAACAGAAAAAGGAGGGCGAGACAAGATTGTCGCCCTCGGCAACTGCTGGACGGTTCGCCGTGAAACGGGGCAACCGACACCGGTTCTACACGTTAAACCGGAAATAGACCACGTCGCCGTCCTGCATCACGTAGTCTTTGCCCTCCAGGCGCAAGAGGCCCTGCTCCCGCGCCTGGGCCATCGAACCGGCGCGAACGAGGTCGTCGTAGGCCACCACCTCGGCGCGGATGAAGCCGCGCTCGAAATCGCTGTGAATGACGCCGGCCGCCTGGGGTGCCTTGGTCCCCTCGCGAATGGTCCAGGCCCGAACCTCCTTTTCCCCGGCGGTGAAGAAGGTGATCAGGCCGAGGAGGCGATACGCGGCGCGGATGAGGCGGTCGAGGCCCGATTCGGCCAGGCCCAGCTCGGCGAGGAACAGGTCGCGGTCCTCGCCGTCGAGCTCGGCGATCTCCGCCTCCACCTTGGCGCTGATGACGATCACCTCGGCCCCCTCCTCCGCCGCCCGCCGGCGCACCTCGGCCACGTGTGGGTTTTCGGCGGCGCCCGCCGCTTCCGCTTCGCTCACGTTGGCCACGTACAAGACCGGTTTCATCGTCAAAAGGTGCAGGTCGCGCAGCTCTAGCCGCTCCTCGTCGGTAAGGGCGAGGCTCCTCGCCGGCTGACCGCTTTCCAGGTGCGTCCGCAGCCGCTCGAGGAGCGCGTACACCTCCTGCGCCTTTTTCTCTCCCGTTTTCAGCTGGCGCTTGGCCCGCTCGAGGCGCTTGTCCACCGTTTCCAGATCGGCCAGGATCAGCTCGAGGTTGATTGTCTCCATGTCGCGCAGCGGGTCGACGCTGCCGGCGACGTGGGTGATGTTGGGGTCATCGAAACAGCGCACGACGTGGCAGATGGCGTCCACCTCGCGAATGTGGGCGAGAAACTTGTTGCCCAGCCCTTCGCCCTGGCTGGCCCCCTTGACCAGCCCGGCGATGTCAACGAACTCGAAGGTGGTCGGCACCGTGCGCTGCGGGCGGAACATCTCCGTGAGCACCCGAAGCCGCTCGTCGGGCACGTCCACCACGCCGACGTTCGGGTCGATGGTGCAGAACGGGTAGTTGGCCGCTTCGGCTCCCGCCCGGGTGATGGCGTTAAACAGCGTCGACTTGCCGACGTTGGGCAAGCCGACGATCCCCGCGCGCAAACCCATCGGCGTCACTCCTTTTCCGCAAGATCTCGGCACCAGTATAGAAGCCTACACCCGCCTGGGCAAGGTGTGCCCGCACGCCGTCCGAACACGGCGAACACCCCCGCTTACGTCACATCGGGGGTGTTCTGGGAAACGAGCACGCGCTTCAGTTTCCGCTCAAACTTCAGGCGGGGCATGAGCACGCTGTGCCCGCAGCCCCGACACTTGATGCGGATGTCCATGCCCATGCGGATCACTTCCCACTCGTTTGTCCCGCACGGGTGGGGCTTTTTCATTTCGACGATGTCGCCCAGTCCAAACCGTTTGCGCTCCATGGCGATCGGCCTCTCCCGTTTCAGTAAGGCCCGCACCTCCCGGATCGCCTGCTTTCCGCGTCAGCCCGGTGTTGGGGTACATTATACCCCATTGGGGAAGGGCGTGTCACGCCTGCGGGGATGTGGGCTGAACCATGACCATTTGCGGGTAGGGAATTTCGATGCCGTGCCGGTCAAAGCCTTCCTTGATCCTCTGCCGCAGCGTGCGGGCCACGGCAAACTGCGTGTTCGGTTTGCACTCGGCCACCACGCGCAACACCATCCCCGAGGCCCGAAACTGCTCCACGCCAAGCACCTCCGGCTTGGCGACAAGGTCGGGGAGTTCCCGCTGGACCTCCTCGAGGATCTCCTCGCGCAGCACGCGCATGGCCTTGTCCACGTCGGTGTCGTACGCCACGCCCACGTCAACCACAGCCAGGGCGTTGGCCACGGAGAAGTTGGTCACCTCGGTGATGCGCCCGTTGGGAATGATGTGCACCTCGCCGGTCCAGCTGCGGATCTTCGTCACGCGCAACCCAATCTCGATCACCGTGCCCTTGTACTGGCCGACCTGAATGACGTCGCCGACGGCAAACTGATCCTCAAAGATGATAAAAAAGCCGGTGATGACGTCGCGCACGAGGTTTTGCGCGCCTAAGCCGACAGCCAGTCCGACCACGCCGGCACCGGCGAGGATGGGAGCCAGATTAAACCCCAATTGCCCGAGCACGAGCAGCAGGGCCAGAAAATACAGCGTGTAGGTGACGATGTTGGTCGCAAGCGAGGTCATCGTGCGAACGCGCCGCTCGTTTAAGGCGATGCGCCCCTTGTCTCGCTGTTCGACGAGGCGTTCGATCACCGTGCGGGCCAAGCGAACGGCCAGATGGGTGCCGACGAGGATGGCCACAATCTTGATCCCCACGGTGAGGATGTGCAGCCACAAGTCGGGATTGGCCACCACGGCATAGAAGGAGCGAAACAGCTTTTGATACCAGGCATCCCATTGCGTCCATTGCTCCACCGCCCAATCCATGTGGCTGTCCCTCCTTCCGCTGGCGCAAGCCGCTTTCACAGCCGGTCTAAGTCGGCCGCCTCGTCTCTAATGCTAGCGGATAGGCCAACACCCGCGCAAGAAGCGCCACATCGCACAGCCCGTAAAGCGGATAGAGCACACCCACGAGGGAGGCAAAGCCGAACTGGCTTACCAGAGCCACCGACGCCGTGAGGACCAGGGCCACCGCGGCCGGCGATCGTCCCGTGCTTTCGGCGATCCGCCTCGTCAGTCCATACACCCCGCTGATCGCCGTGGAAAAGAGGGCCAGCCACAAGACCGCGGTGACGATCAGGGCCGTTTGGGGAGGCAAATCGCGGGCCAGCCAGAACAGGGGGATCTCCATCGCTTCCACTTCCGGACCCGAGGCGAGCAGCGCGGCGTGGTACAGCAGGGCCAATCCGGCGAGCACGACATAGCTCGTTCCGGCGGCCACCACGATCTCCCCCGTCGAGCGGATGGAGGCGCCGAGCTGGGCGAGCACCGCGACCAAGGGGGCCACATTGAAAGCGGCGTACACCACACTCGACCCCCACACGGACGGGGCTGCCGACGCCGCCGCCGGTTGCGGTGGGGCGTTCCACAGCGCGGTGCCGACCACCGCGCCGAGCACCCCGATGAGCAGCGGGGCAATCAACAGGTTGGCGGTCAAGAGGCCGCTCAGGCCACAACTGACCGTCACCCACACCAACACCGCAATGGCGACGATCCCCCATCGGTACGCGCCGCCCCACTGTGCCACGGTGGCCCCGCTGCCGGCAAACATGACCGCGCTGAGGGAAAACCAATGGGCCAACAACAGCCCGTCATAGAGGCGCCCCCACCGCCGCCCCATCAGCGCCGCCAACACCGAGCGGGCTCGCCCGTCCCCCACCTGTTGCCCCACCCGCAACAGGAGGGCACAGGCGGCAACGAAAAGCGCCATAGCCAAGAGGATGCCTCCGGCTCCGGCGCGTCCATAGGAAGCGAAGAACTCCCAGATTTCGCGCCCTGACGCAAATCCGGCGCCAATGGTCGTGCCGACGATGGTGCAGCCAATGGACACGCCGCGCTTCCACAATCCCAACCCCTCCCGTACAGCCGGTCCTGCTCGCTGTTGTCCAGGCAGGTATAACGCGCCCGTTCCCGTCGTATACTGGGAATACTCCCCTTTTTCCGGAGGACGCCATGAAAACCCTTCGCAACGCGCTGGAGCGCCGTTTTCCCGTAAAAGTGGACTACCTCGACGAACGGGCGGTGGAACGTTTAGCCCACCACCTGCTTCACACCTTTATGCAGGATGTCCAGCAAAAAGAACTGGTCATCCTGTGCATCGGGACCGACCGGTCGACCGGCGACGCCCTGGGCCCCCTGGTTGGCAGCAAACTGGAAGGCCATCTCCCGGGCCACATCGCGGTTTACGGCACGCTCGATCAGCCCGTTCACGCCGTCAACCTGGTGGACACCATTGGCCGCATTTCCCGCACCCACCGCGATCCGTACATCCTGGCCCTCGATGCCTGCCTTGGCCAGTTCCAGCACATTGGCACGATCACCCTCGACGAAGGGCCCGTCAAACCGGGCGCCGGCGTGCAGAAAAACCTTCCGGCCGTCGGTTCCCTCCACATGACCGGCATTGTGAACGTCGGCGGGTTTATGGAATACTTCGTTCTGCAAAACACGCGCCTGTCGGTGGTGATGAAAATGGCCGACGTGATGGCGGAGGCCATCCTCCACGCCGCCCGGCGCTGGAAACCAAAAGAGACTGCCGTGTTCCGCTAACGGCAGTCTCTTTTCTGTTTGTTTCCAGGAAATCCTTGCAAGATCCCGCGCCTGTCAGAGCACCATGAGGGCGCGAGGCAGCACTTGGGCCATCCAGGTGGCGGCCACGGTGAACTCCCCATCCATATGGCCCAGAAGCGGCCGCTCCACGGCGATGCGAATCTCCTTCCCCCGCAGCAGGGTGATGGCCGCGTCGCGGACGTGCCGCCCTCGAAACACGTGCGGAAACAGCGCGAGCAGGCGTCCCGGGCCAATTCCGCTCACCACGCAGACGTCCAGCTGGCCGTCGTCGCCCTGCGCAAAGGGACAGATGTTCATGCCGCCTCCGTAGAAGGGCAAGTTGCACAGGGCCACCAGCCACGTGCGCGGAAAGCGCAAGAGACGGCCGTCCACTTCGAGGGTCACCGAAAGGGGCTCAAACCGCGCCAGCACGTGCAACAGGCCGACAACATACGCCGCTTTTCCCATGCGCATCCGGTTGAGCCACCGCTTGTATCGCGACCGGTTGACCGCAGCCGCTACCGTGCCGTCGAGGCCAATGCCCGCCGCGTTGACCACAATCTCCTCGTTCACGCGCACGAGATCGAGGGGACGGACGCGAAAGGCGCTCAGCCGGCTCCACGCCGCACGGGGCTCATCGGGGATCTTGAGCGCGCGGACAAAATCGTTCCCCGAGCCGGCCGGCAAACAGCCAAGCGGCACGCCCGTTTCCCACATGCCGTTGACCACTTCGTGCACCGTGCCGTCGCCGCCGACGGCCACCACCGCCCGAACCCCGCAGCGCACCGCCTCCCGTGCGAGGAGGACGGCCTCGCCCGGCCGCTGCGTCACCCACACGCGATACGGCACATCCGCGCGCACAAGCAGCTGCTCCAGTGCGCGCCAAACCTGCCAGCCGCGCCCGCTTCCTGCCAGCGGATTCACCACAAAGCCCCAAGGTCGTTCGCGCACCGCTTCAAAACCCCAATCCCTCACGGATCATGTGCAATCCCGCTTCCCCAATCGGCAGGAGGATCGCGCTCAGCACAGCAATGGCAAGGGCCGGAAGAAAATTGCCCACCCGAATCGTCTGCACGCCCAACAGGTTGATGCCGATCCCGGCGATCAACAAGCCCCCCACCGCCGTCAGCTGCTTGATCATGGCCTGAAGCAGGGCATCCGGCACATGGGCGGCGATGCTGTGGGCGCCGAGCGCAATCAGCCCCTGGTAGACCAACACGGCCACCGCTGAAAAGATGACGCCAATGCCCATCGTCGCGCTGAACATGACGGACGCCATCCCATCGAGCGCCGCCTTGAGATACAGCACGGCATGATTCCCGCGCAAGCCGCTGTCCAGCGCCCCCAGCACGGCCATGGGACCGATGCAGTAGACCAGCGACGCGGTCACGAAGGCGGTGGCCACATTCCCTCGTCCCCGCCCGAGCCGTGCTTCCAACCAAGCCCCCGCCTGCTGCAACCGTTCTTCCAGGCGCATGCCCTCGCCGATCGCCCCGCCGATGACCAAACTGGCCACCGTCACGAGGGGCTCGTCCATCTCCAGCGCCATTTTCAGTCCGATCGCCACAACCGCCAACCCCAATCCTTGCAGCAACGTTTGGCGAAGGCGCTCCGACATCCCGGAAAGCCAAACGCCCACCACGGCTCCGGCAACGATGGCAAGGGCGTTGACCACTGTCCCCCATAGCACCATGCTCCATTCCCCCGACGGTTCGTCCGTTGGCCTTTGCCTCCCTCATGCCCTCGTCAGGAAAAGGCCGCCGCAATCTCGCGCACGGCCGCCGCGAGCGCCTCGACGTCATCCGGTCCGTTAAAGTAGCCAAAACTGGCCCGCACCGTCCCGCCATCGCGGGTGCCGATGGTTTCGTGTCCCAGCGGGCTGCAGTGGAGACCGGCGCGCACGGCGATCCCGTACTCGCGGTCCAAAATGGCCGCCACTTCCGCCGGATCGACGCCCGCGATTGAAAAGGAAACCACTCCGATCCGTTCGATCGACGGCGGCGGCCCGTACACGCGCACGCCGGGAATGGCCGACAGCCGTTCGATCGTCTCCCGCGCCAGGCCCCATTCGTGGCGGTGAAGGATTTCCACGCCCGTCTCCAGCACGAATTTGACGCCCTCAAGCAATCCGGCGATGCCGGGGGTGTTGAGGGTTCCGCTTTCATAGCGCTCGGGGCGCACCGCCGGCTGATCCGCCTCCTCCGAATGGCTGCCCGTGCCGCCGTGAACGAGCGGCTCGAGTTCGAGGTCGGGGGCGGCGTACAACCCGCCTGTCCCCTGGGGACCGTACAACCCTTTGTGCCCGGGGAAAGCCAGCAGGGCGATGTTCATCGCCGTCACGTCGATGGGGAGCACGCCGGCCGTCTGGGAAGCGTCGACCAGGAGCGGGACCCCGCGCGAACGCAAGCGCTCGCCGATGTCCGCCACCGGCAGGATCACGCCGGTCACGTTGGAGGCATGGGTGACGGCGACCAGCCGCGTGTTCGGCCGCAGCGCGGCGAGAAAGTCGTCGGCGGCAAACAAGCCGTTCTCCCGTGGCGGGACATACGTCACCTCCACCCCCCGCGTCCGGCGCAAATGCTCGAGGGGCCGGCGGACGGCATTGTGCTCCACGGCCGACGCCACGACGTGGTCGCCCGCCCGGAGGTAGCCCTTCAGGGCCTGGTTCAGGGCCTGCGTGGCATTGGCAAAAAAGAAAAGGTCGTTGGGATTGCGCACGCCGAAAAGCCGCGCCAAATGGGCGCGGGCCTGGGCCACCACGCGGGCGGCCTTTTGCGCCAACGCGTGACTGCCTCGCCCGGGGTTGGCCGCAAAGGCTTCCACACACGCCTTCATCGCTTCGACAACGGCCGGCGGCTTGGGCCACGTGGACGCCGCGTTGTCCAAGTAGCGGATGGTGCGGGTCATCCTGCTCCTCCCCTCTCCTCACGAAACGTCCCTTTACGCATCGGCGCTCCGGCCGACGATCAACGCGACAATGCGGTGAAGGTCCTCCCGCGAAAGGTACTCGATTTCGATTTTCCCCTTCTTGTTCAATTGGCGAATCTTCACCGCCGTTCCGATGTGCGCGCGCAACGCATCCTCGTACCGGGCCACCACCGGGTCGTGCACCGGTTTGGCCCGTTTGGCGCGCGCCGTCTCCCGCGCCTTGCGCAGCCGCTGCACGCGCGCTTCCAGCTCCCGTACGCTCCACCGTTCGCGCACCGCCTGTTTGGCCAGCTCCATACGCATGGCGTCGTCCTCCACGCCCAGTAGCGCCCGGGCATGGCCCATGGAAAGTGTTCCACGTGAAACATCGTCTTGGATCGCCTTGGGCAGCGTGAGCAGGCGCAAGAAGTTGGCCACGTGGGGACGGCTTTTCCCCACCTTCTGCGCCAGTTCCTCCTGCGTCAAATTGAAGGTTTCCATCAACTTTTGATACGCCTGGGCAATTTCGATGGGATTGAGATCTTCTCGCTGCAGGTTCTCAATCAGCGCGATCTCCATCACCTGTTCTTCCGTAAACACCTTGACGACAGCGGGAATTTTGGTCAAGCCGGCCAACTTGGCTGCCCGCCACCGCCGCTCCCCGGCCACGATGTCGTAGCCCTTGATGCCCTTGCGCACGATGATCGGCTGCACCACGCCATGCTCGCGAATGGAGTTGGCCAACTCCGCAAGGGAGGCGTCATCGAACACCCGGCGCGGCTGGTAGGGATTGGGGCGCAGCTCGTCGATGGGGATCTCGGTGATCGCGTCATGCTCGTCGGCGCTGAGCTGGGGAATCAGGGCTTCCAATCCTTTTCCCAGCCGCTTAGCCACGCTCGATCACTTCCTTTGCCAGTTCCATGTAAACTTCCGCTCCGCGGCATTTCGGATCGTAGGTGATGATCGGCTGGCCATGGCTGGGCGCCTCGCTCAAACGCACATTCCGCGGAATGATCGTGCGATAGACCTTGTCCTTGAAATACTTTTTCACTTCTTCGATCACCTGCAAGCCCAAATTCGTGCGCGCGTCGAGCATGGTCAACAGCACGCCCTCGATGCGCAGGTCGGGATTCAGGTGTTTCTGCACCAGGCGAATCGTGTTGAGGAGCTGGCTAAGCCCCTCCAAGGCGTAATATTCGCACTGAATGGGAATGATGACCGAATCGGCCGCCGTGAGGGAATTGACGGTCAGAATGCCCAACGAGGGCGGGCAGTCGATGAGGATGTAGTCGTAGCGGTCTTGCACCACGCCCAACGCCTTGCGCAGCCGCACCTCCCGCGAAATGACCGGCACGAGCTCGATCTCCGCCCCCGCCAGCTGGATGGTGGCCGGGATCACGTCAAGCCCCTTGATATTCGTATGCAGAATCGCGTCTAAGGGATTGATGTCGTTGATCAGCACGTCGTAGATGCAGTACTGCACGTCGGCCTTGTTGATGCCGATGCCGCTCGTGGTGTTGCCCTGGGGATCGATGTCCACCAACAGCACCTTTTTCCCTAACGTGCTCAGGCACGCCCCCAGGTTGACCGAGGTGGTCGTCTTCCCCACACCGCCCTTCTGGTTGGCCACGGCAATGATCTTGCCCATCCCCGTTCTCCGATCTCCTTTCCGCAAGTGCTTCAGGTGTCCAAGAGGGATCCGTCCTCCATTTTACCGCACGGCTTTTTCCCGAACGAAGAAAAAGCGACGCCGTTGGGTCGCTTTTTCGTTATTTTGTGGGTCGGGTTTTCGGAATGCGGATGATGAATTGGTAATAGTCCTCGCCGTCCTCCTCGTCCGTTTCAATGGGCAGTCCCGACTGCAACACGAGGTCGATCGACTGCCGAACGGTGTTGATGGCCAAGCGCAGGTCGCGCGAGAACGCCTTCCGCTTGGCTTTGGGACGGCGCGTGGTCCCGCCGAGCAGCGCCGCGACGCGCTGTTCTGTCTGCTTCACGTTCAGCTCTTTGGTCAAAATCTCGTTTAACACTTTCAATTGCAACGCTTCGTCTTTGAGCGGCAACAGCGCCCGCGCGTGGCGCTCCGTGATCTTCCGCTCCAACAGGGCCCGTTGCACCGGCTCGGGAAGGGAAAGAAGCCGCAGCTTGTTGGCGATGGTCGACTGGCCCTTGCCGAGGCGCTGGGCCAAACTTTCCTGGGTTAAGCCGTGCAACTCGATCAGCTGCTGATAGGCGGCGGCTTCCTCAATGGCCGTCAGCCCTTCCCGCTGAAGGTTTTCGATCAGGGCGGCCGAGGCGGCCTGGGCATCGGTCATCTGCCGCACGATGGCCGGAATCGTCGCGAGCCCAAGTTTTTTTACCGCCCGCCAGCGCCGTTCCCCGGCGATCAATTCGTAGCGGCCGTCCTTTTCCCGTACCACGATGGGCTGAATCACGCCGTGGGTGCGGATGGTCTGGCACAATTCCTCGATTTTTTCATCGTCGAAGACCGTGCGGGGTTGATAGGGATTGGGCACGATTTGATCGACCGGCAGCTGCCGCACTTCTTCCGCGTTCGGTTTCTCGGTGAAGCCAAACCACCGCGTGAGCTGGTCCCGCATTTCTGCACCACCTACCGAGGAATTCACCCCGTTACCTATTCGGCGCCCCTTCCTGAAATTCCTTTTGTCGTCTCCGGTTGCCCGCAATGTTCCACGTGAAACAACGGCGGCACGTTTCCTTCAGCGAAGGGGTTTTTTCTCCGGCATGCCCGGCTTGCGCGGATAGGCCGCGGGGGTTGGCGATCGTTTGGCGATGAACAGAAGGGTGCGCCCGCCGCCATTGGCCGGCAGGGCAAAGCGCTCGATCCGCTCCAGCGAACCGCCCAAGGTGGCGATGGCCCCTTGCGCCTCCCGCACCTCATCGTCCACGTCGCTCCCCTTCATGGCAATAAACAGACCGCCCACGCGGACAAAGGGCAAACACAACTCGCCGAGCACATTTAAGCGGGCCACGGCCCGGGCGATGGCGACATCGTACCGTTCGCGGTGCGCGGGATCGCGGCCCACCGCTTCCGCCCGCCCATGGATCAGGGTGACGCCGGAGAGGCCCAGCTCGCGCACCGCCTCCTCCAAAAAGGCGATTCGCTTCTTGAGCGAATCGACGATGGTGAGCGCCAGGTGCGGAAAGCGAAGTTTAAGGGGCAGGCCGGGAAAACCTGCCCCACTGCCGATGTCGACCAGCGACGAGATGCCGGAAAAATCCGTGTAGAAGGCCGGCGTCAACGAATCGTAAAAATGCTTGAGCGCCACGCCTTCCGGATCGGTGATCGCCGTCAGGTTGACCCGTTCGTTCCACGCCACGAGCAGCCGATAGTACCGGTCGAAGGCTTCCCGCTGGGCCGCGGTGAGCGCCCACCCGCGTTCGGCTAGGGCCTGCGTCAAGTCAAAAGCCATGCCCTTACGCCCCTTTTTGCCGCTGTTCCAGGTAGATGAGGAGAATGGAGATGTCGGAGGGGTTGACGCCGGAAATGCGCGACGCCTGCCCGATGTTGAGCGGGCGAATCTTGCTCAACTTCTCCCGCGCCTCGGTGGCCAACCCCGGGATCTTGTGGTAATCGATGTCCGGCGGTATGCGCTTCGCCTCCATCTTGCGCATGCGCTCCACTTCGGCCAGCTGTTTGGCGATGTAGCCGGCGTACTTGACCTGGATCTCCACCTGCTCCGTCACGTCCGGCGGCAGTTCGCGCGGCGGCGGGGCGAGCTCGGCAATGTGCGCGTAGGTCACCTCCGGCCGGCGCAGCAGCACCTCGAGGGATGTGACGTTCTGGATCTCCGCCGTCCCGAGGGCCTTCAGCTTCGCCTGGGTCGCCGCGTCGGGACGCAGCGTCGTCTCGCGCAGCCGCTGAAGCTCTTCCTCAATCCGCTGCTTTTTCTGCAGAAAGCGGCGATAGCGTTCCTCGGAGATGAGCCCGATCTGATATCCCAGTTCGGTGAGGCGCAGGTCGGCGTTGTCGTGCCGCAAGAGGAGGCGGTACTCGGCCCGCGACGTGAGCAGCCGGTACGGCTCGTTGGTCCCCTTCGTCACCAAATCGTCGATCATGACGCCGATGTACGCCTGCGACCGGTCCAGGATGACCGGCTCTTTCCCCTGCACCT
Organism: Calditerricola satsumensis; assembly: GCF_014646935.1. GTDB lineage: Bacteria > Bacillota > Bacilli > Calditerricolales > Calditerricolaceae > Calditerricola > Calditerricola satsumensis. Next base: position 31,668 of record NZ_BMOF01000012.1, read on the forward strand.
TGCGTGCGGCGTTGATGCCGGCCATGATCCCCTGCCCGGCCGCCTCTTCGTACCCCGACGTGCCGTTGAGTTGCCCGGCGGTGAACAGGTTTTCCACGAGCTTCGTTTCCAGCGACGGCCACAGCTGCGTCGGCACGATCACGTCGTACTCGATGGCGTACCCGGGCCGCATCAGCTCCGCCTTCTCCAGCCCGGGGATGGTGCGCAGGATCTCCAGCTGCACATCCTCGGGCAGGCTGGTGGACAGCCCCTGCACGTACACCTCTTCCGTGTTCCGCCCCTCGGGCTCGAGGAAAATCTGGTGGCGCGGCTTGTCGGCAAAGCGCACCACCTTGTCTTCAATCGACGGGCAGTAGCGCGTCCCGATGCCCTCGATCATCCCCGAATACATCGGCGCGCGGTGGAGGTTGGCCTGGATGATGGCGTGGGTTTTTTCGTTGGTGTAGGTGAGCCAGCAAGGAAGCTGTTCCTCTACCGGGACAAAGGTTGTCGTCTCGTAGGAAAAGGCCAGCGGCCCCGGGTCGCCCGGCTGGATCTCCGTCTTGCTGTAGTCGATCGACGGACCGTAGATGCGCGGCGGCGTTCCCGTCTTGAAGCGGACGAGCTCAAAGCCCAGTTCCATCAGGTTCTCCGACAGCTTGTTGGCCGGCTGCATGTTGTTGGGGCCGCTTTCGTAGGCCAAATCGCCGATGTACACCTTGCCGCGCAGGTACGTCCCCGTGGTCAGCACGACGGCCTTGGCGCGGTACTCGGCGCCGGTGCGCGTCACCACGCCGGTGCACACGCCGTTTTCCACGATGAGCCGTTCCACCATCGCCTGGCGGAGGGTCAGGTTGGGCGTCCGCTCCAGCGTTCGCTTCATTTCGCGCGCGTAGAGCACCTTGTCGGCTTGGGCCCGCAGCGCACGCACGGCCGGTCCCTTGCTGGTGTTGAGCATGCGCATCTGGATGTACGTCTTGTCGATGTTGCGCCCCATCTCCCCGCCGAGGGCGTCGATCTCCCGCACCACGTGTCCCTTGGCCGGCCCGCCAATCGACGGGTTGCACGGCATGAGCGCAATCGTATCCAGGTTGAGCGTGAGCACCAACGTCCGGCACCCCAGCCGAGCCGCGGCCAGCGCCGCCTCGCATCCGGCGTGTCCGGCCCCGACGACGATCACGTCGTACTCCCCGGCAAAATAGGTGGTCGTCATGCGCTATCCCTCCTTTGGTCCGCATCCCGCCACGGCCCCGTTTCATTTGCCGAGGCAGAACTGGCGGAAGATCTGGTCGATCAGCTCCTCCGACGCCGTCTCGCCGATGATCTCCCCCAACCGATCGAAGCACCGCTTGAGGTCGATGGCCACCGTGTCCACGGGAACGCCGGCCTCCACGCCGGCGATAGCCTCGTTCAAGGCCGCGCGCGCCTCGCGCAGGAGGCGGATGTGGCGGACGTTCGACACGTAGGTCAAGTCGCCGGCCGGCACGTTGCCGGTGTAAAACTGCCGGGCGATGGCGTCCTCCAGCTCGTCGAGGCCCTCTTCCGTGCGCATCGACGTCAGCACCACCGGCCGATCGGCAAAGGCCGCCCGCACCTCGTCCAGTTCAATCCGCCGCGGCAAGTCGGCCTTGTTGACGACCACGATGGTGTTGAGGGTGCGGGTCATGTCGATGAGCTGCCGGTCGGTGGCGGTGAGGGGTTCGCTGTGGTTCAGCACGAGGAGAACGAGATCGGCCGTTTGGAGCACCTCCTGCGCCCGCTGTACGCCGATGCGCTCGACGAGGTCCTCCGTGTCGCGTATCCCCGCCGTGTCGATGAGGCGCAGGGGAATGCCGCGCACGTTGACCTGCTCCTCGATCAGGTCGCGCGTGGTGCCGGGAATGTCGGTGACGATGGCCCGCGCTTCATGGGCCAAGGCGTTGAGGAGCGACGACTTGCCCACGTTGGGCCGGCCGACGATGGCCGTGGCCACCCCCTCGCGCAGGATCTTCCCCTGCCGCGCCGTCTCCAGCAAGCGGTCGATCTCCGCGCCGATCTCCCGGCACCGCTCGAGCAGGAGGGACCGGGTCACCTCCTCCACGTCGTGCTCGGGGTAGTCGATGGTGACCTCAATATGGGCCAACAGCTCGACGATCCGCCGGCGCAGGCGGCGGATGAGGTTCGACAGCCGCCCTTCCATCTGCTGCAGGGCCACGGCCATCGCCCGGTCCGTCTTGGCCCGGATCAGGTCGATCACCGCTTCGGCCTGGGCCAGGTCGATGCGGCCGTTCAGAAAGGCGCGCTTGGTAAACTCCCCCGGTTCGGCCAGGCGCGCCCCGTGGTCCAGGACGAGCTGAAGCACGCGGCTGGTCGTCACGATGCCGCCGTGGCAGTTGATCTCCACCACATCCTCCCGCGTATACGTGCGGGGCGCGCGCATCACCGCGACGAGCACTTCCTCCACCGTCTCCCCCGTCGCCGGATCGACGAGGTGGCCGTAATGGATCGTGTGGCTGGCCACCCTCGACAAGTCCTTGCCGCGAAACAGCTTGTTTACAATCGGAATGGCGTCGGGCCCGCTGACGCGGACAATGCCGATGGCCCCCTCGCCCATGGGGGTGGCGATGGCTGCAATGGTATCCGTCTCCATCCCGCTTCACTCCTGACGGCACAAACGGCCATGGTCATCCTGGTGCTAACATAGTAGCATACCACAGGGGGAATCCGAAAAAACCGCAAACGGTTCCGGCGAAGGGGCCCATGCCGCCGCACCAAACAAAAAAGCCTGTGGACACCCACAGGAAGGGAATTCGGTTTGCGGCGGTTTTACGATTCCTTGTACGCGATCACCACGTAGCGATGCGGCTCTTCCCCCTCGCTGTACGTCGTTACGTTCCGCCAACCCTGAAGGTGCGTGTGGATGATCTTCCGCTCCACCGGCGGCATCGGCTCCAGCTTGACGCTGCGGCGGGTGCGCACCACACGGACCGCCAACCGTTCGGCCAACCGCTCGAGCGCTTGGCGGCGCCGTTCGCGGTAGCCACCGGCGTCGAGGACGATCCGCACCAGCTCGGCGCTTTTCTTGTTGGCCACCACGTTCACGAGATGCTGTAACGCGTCGAGCGTTTGCCCCCGCCGGCCAATCAAGACGCCGAGGGAGCGATCGCCGCGGAGCGAAATCCAGAGCTGATGCTTTCCGCGCGCTTCCACGTCCACCTCAGCCTCGATTCCGACGACCGCCAGCAGCTGGCGCAAAAAGGTCACCGCTTCCTCGCGCGGATCGGGGCGACACGCCACTTCCACACGCGCGCGACCAATGCGGATCACGCCGAGCAGCCGGCGCGGCTCCTCGAGCACGCGCACCTCCACGCGGTCGCGCGTCGTCTCGAGGAGCGCCAGCGCCTTGTCCACGGCCTCGTCCACCGTCTTCCCCGCCACCGTCACCCGTTTCACTTCGCGGCACCCTCCTGCGGCTGCAAATACCCGGTCCGCTTCAACACCAAGGTCTGCACGATCGTGAACAGGTTGCTAAACACCCAGTACAGGGACAGCGCCGACGGCAAGGTGATGGCGATAAACAGGATCATCGCCGGCATGATGATCAAAAACAGTTGGGCCTGCGGATTGTTGTTCGTCGTCCCCATCACCTTCGACTGCAGGTACGTCGTCACCGCGGCCAGAACGGGCATGATGTAGTACGGGTCCGGCGCCCCAAGATTCATCCACAAAAAGGTGTGCGTCCGCACCTCTTCGCTGCGCATGATGGCGTAGTAAAACGCGATCAAGATCGGCATCTGGATCAGCGCCGGCAGGCACCCCGACAGCGGGTTGACGTTGTGCTTCTGGAAAAGCTTCACCGTCTCTTCCTGGGCCTTCTGCGGGTCGTTCTTGTACTTCTCGCGGATCTTCTGCATCTCCGGCTGCAGGGCCTGCATCATGCGCATGCTGCGCAGCTGCTTCATCATGAGCGGCAGCAACAGCAAACGAATGATGATCGTCACCGCCAAGATGGCCAGCCCGTAGCTGCCGAACAGCACCTGAGCCGACAGGTCCAGCATCAGCTTGAGGGGATAAACAAAAAAGCGGTCCCACATGCCGTTGTTCGGATCGATCGGCTTCATCTGCTGCGGCGAACACCCGGTAAGGGCGAGCAACAGGATGACGACAACCAGGATCAACCAAACGACTCGTCGACGCGTCAACGCCCGATCCTCCTTCACTGCCCGCTTCCACGAAAACATTACGGAACCGGATCCACCCCGCCGGGATGAAAGGGGTGGCATTTCGCCACGCGTTTGATCGCGAGAGCCAGACCTTTTCGCACGCCGTATTTGGCCACCGCCTCGTACGCGTATGCCGAACAGGAGGGATAGAACCGGCACACCGGCGGCTTTAGGGGCGAGATCCACCGCTGGTACACCCGAATCAACGCTAACACTACGGCTCTCACGGCAACGGTCGTCACCCCTTCTCCGCGATCAAGCCCGCCCGGCGCAACACGTGGCCGACGCTTTTCACCATCTGATGATAGTCCAGCTCGAGGGCCGAAGCCCGGGCAATGAGGACCACGTCGACACCCGGCCGGATCTTGTCCGCGTGGGCGCGCACCGCTTCCTTGATCAGGCGTTTGAGGCGGTTGCGCACCACGGCTTTTCCGAGTTTCTTGCTCACCGATACGCCGACGCGAAACGTCCCCCCTTCGGGCCGGGGAAGGGCATAGACGACAAACTGCCGATTGGCGGTCGATTGCCCGTGACGAAACACGCGTTGAAACTCTTCGTTTTTGCGCAACCGTCGCTCGCGTTCCACGCGCTCCTCTCCACCTGTGCCGATCGTTCGGACACAAAACCGTTTCGATCAACTATTCATTATAATTCTTCCGCCAGAAAAGTCACGCCAAACCTTCCACGGTCTCCCCTTCTCGTGAACGCGCGTGAAAAAAGGCCACACCCGCGGTGGCCTCTTACGCAGACAGCACTTTTCTCCCCTTGCGGCGGCGATTGCGCAGCACCTTCCGCCCGCTTTTCGTGCTCATGCGCTTGCGGAACCCGTGCACTTTTTTCCGCTTGCGGTTGTTCGGCTGGAACGTGCGCTTCATCCCCTTCCACCTCCTTCGCCAGTATGCAAACGAACAAGACCGACAGTCTCGTTCATTGTACTGAAACGGTTTGTCCATTGTCAAGCATCCGCGCTCGCGCGAGCTGTGGATCCTTCATCCACAAGCGCCAACGGATTTCGACACCGTTTTGCACAGGTTGTACACAACATCTCGTGCTGTTGATAACCTTCTCCCACAAGGTGTTGGGGTTGTGGAAAAAGGCGAAACACCCTTGTCCAATGCGCCTTCTCCGTGCTATGATGGTTGTGTTTTCCCCAGTGGATAAGTGGCGAACACCCGCATTTTGTCCACAATTGGGGATATTTTTGTGTATAGACTGAGGGGATTGTGGACGAATGCAGCGCGGAATTTGTGGACAACCCCTTCTGCCTTTCGCGACGTTTTGCGCCCCGTCGACATCTGTTTTATCCACATTTGTCCACAAGAATGTGTGAACAACTGCCGAGGGGTGAGCACGGTGGACAAGAGGGTTGGCGAGTTGTGGCACCACGTTCTCACCGTGATCGAAGGCCGCCTGTCCAAACCGAGTTTCGAAACCTGGCTCAAGTCAACGGAAGCCCTCGCCCTCCAACGCAACACCGTCGTCGTGGCCGCACCGAACGAATTTGTGCGCGATCACCTCGAACGGTCCTACACCGCCCTGATTCGGGAAACGCTCCGGGAAGTGACCCAGCAGGATCTCGACGTCAAATTCGTGCTCCCGCCGCGGCACGACGAAACCGAAGGGGAAACCGCTGCATCCACAGCTCCCCGTCAACCGCGCTCGGCAACCGCTACGACCGACGACATGCCGCAAACGGTGCTCAATCCCAAGTACACCTTCGACACCTTCGTCGTCGGGCAAAGCAACCGGTTCGCCCACGCGGCCTGCCTGGCCGTGGCCGAATTGCCGGCCAAAGCCTACAACCCGCTGTTCATCTACGGCGGCGTCGGCCTGGGCAAGACGCACCTGATGCACGCCATCGGGCACTATGTGCTGCAGCACAATCCCGGGGCCAAAGTGGTCTACCTGTCCTCGGAAAAGTTCACCAACGAGTTCATCACGGCCATCCAATACAACCGGACCGAAGACTTTCGCAACAAGTACCGCAAAGTGGACGTCCTGCTGATCGACGACATCCAATTTCTCGCCGGCAAAGAACGGATCCAGGAAGAGTTCTTCCACACGTTTAACGCCCTGCACGAGGAAAACAAGCAGATCGTCATCTCCAGCGACAGGCCGCCGCGGGAAATCCCCACCCTCGAGGATCGGTTGCGCTCCCGTTTTGAGTGGGGCTTGATCACGGACATCCATCCGCCGGATCTGGAAACGCGGATCGCCATCCTGCGCAAGAAGGTAAAAGCGGAAAACCTGGACATCCCCGACGACGTGCTCCTGTACATCGCCAACCAGATCGACTCAAACATCCGCGAGCTGGAGGGTGCGCTCCTTCGCGTCGTCGCCTACTCCGCAGCCCATCAACGCGACATCGACCTGCCCCTCGCCGTGGAAGCGCTGCGGGACATCGTTTCACCGGCCAAGCCGCGCAAAATCACCATCGCCGACATCCAGAAGGTCGTGGGGGCGCATTTCGGGTTGCGCGTCGAAGACCTGATTGGCAAGAAGCGAACGAAGAACGTCGCCTACCCTCGCCAAATCGCCATGTATTTGGCCCGCGAGTTGACCGATTCCTCCCTGCCCAAGATCGGCAGCGAATTCGGCGGCCGCGATCACACCACCGTGATCCATGCCCACGAGAAGATTTCGCGAGAGTTGCAAACCAATCCGGACCTGCAGGCCCTCATCCAGCAATTGACCGAGCGGTTGAAACATCAGCCCTAACCGCGCTGTGCACAACCCACCCCGCCTATGCACAGGTTGTCCACATGTGCATAGGCGCTTTTTTTATGGCCACACGCGGTTATCCACGGCACCCACACCGCTGATGAGGACGAATACGAAAGGTTTATTGAATGACCTTATGCAAGAAGCAAGACGAATATGCCCCGTTCCCCCGGCAAGCAGCGCCGAATGTCGCGAGGCACTCGGTGGCAATCGGTTTGCCACCCCTCAAGGACTTGCCATGAAAATCGGATGAATTCCGTTTTACTTCGTGTATACGCCACAGGGGTATTCATAAAGTGAAGGCCCCGGAACGAAGAACCGGTTGTTGACAGCCGTTCGACCTTTTGCGTCATAATTAGATGATATGGACTTGTCCAATGAACCGTTCCGCTGCCCTTTTCCCTCGACACCCGTCTCGTACCGCCGCATTGGACCCGTCTCGTTATTTTTGCTATGCTGTTGATCCAGAAGGTGGAGGGATGTCATGAAACTCACCGTTGATCGCAGTCGCCTGGTGAGCGCCTTGCAGCAGGCCACGAAGGCCGTGTCCGCGCGCACGACCATCCCCATTCTGACCGGCGTAAAAGTGGTGGCGGACGAACGCGGCGTTACCCTGACCGGCAGCGATTCGGATGTGGCCATCCAGTGTACCGTTCCACGCGAAGAGGATGATCGCGTCCTCGTGCATCTCCAGCAGGCCGGTAGCGTGGTCATCCCGGCTTCCTACTTTCTGGACATCATTCGCAAACTTCCCGGCGACACCGTCGAGATGGAGGTCAGCGAACGGTTCACCATCGCGTTGCGCTCCGGTCCGTCGGCCTTCCACCTTAACGGGCTGGATGCCGACGACTACCCGCGCCTTCCGCAGGTGGAGGAAGGGACCGGCTTTGCCGTGCCGGGCGACCTGCTTCGGGCCATGATCCGGCAGACGGTGTTCGCCGTGTCGACATCGGAAACGCGGCCCATTCTCACGGGCGTGCAGTGGACGCTGGAAGACGGCCACCTGCGCTTTGTGGCCACCGACAGCCATCGCCTGGCGACCCGCACGGCACAGGTGGAAGCGGACGCCAGCGCGCGGTTTTCCGTCGTCGTGCCAGGAAAGAGCCTGCAGGAACTGGCCAAGACGCTGGAAGAAACCCGCGAGCTGGTCGACGTCTACGTGGCGAAAAACCAGCTGATGGTCAAGGGCAAACACACCTTGTTCTACTCGCGGCTCTTGGAGGGCAATTATCCGGATACGTCGCGGATCATCCCGACCGCCAGCAAGACGAGCCTGGTGGTCGAGACGAAGGAGTTTCTGGCGGCCATCGAGCGGGCCTCCCTCATCGCCAAGGACGGCAAAAACAACGTCGTCAAGCTGTGGGTGCGGCCGGATCACACGGTGGAATTGTCGTCGCACAGCCCGGAGATCGGCAAGGTGACCGAGGCGGTCATCGCCCGCGCGGTGGAAGGGGAAGAATTGAAGATCGCCTTCAACGCCAGGTACATGATGGACGCGCTGCGCGCCGTCGATGCGCCGGAGGTGGCGATCCGCTTCACGGGGGCGATGAGCCCGTTCGTGCTCAAGCCCACCGACCACGATTGGACGCTGCATCTCATCCTGCCCGTGCGCACGTACTGACGGCGCGGATTGTGCGAGGGGAAGGATGGGCATGGCGGAACGGACCGTGTACATCTCCACGGACATCATTACGCTGGGGCAGCTGCTCAAGCTGGCCAACGTCATCGCCACGGGCGGCCAGGCCAAAGCCTTTCTCGCCGCCCATGACGTGCGCGTCAACGGGGAGCGCGAGACGCGGCGCGGCCGCAAGCTGCATCCAGGCGACGTGGTGACGGTCGACGATCGAATCCAGCTGCGCGTCGATCGCCGCGACGGCGACCGGACGGGGGACGCGTAAGGGCCGTGCGGCTCCGCGAATTGGTGCTGGACCGTTTCCGGAACTATGCCGCCCTGCACCTCACCTTTGACGCCCCGGTGACGCTGTTTGTCGGGCGCAACGCGCAGGGCAAGACCAACCTCCTCGAGGCGATGCACGCGCTGGCCTTCGCCAAGTCCCACCGCACCGCGCGCGACCGCGAGCTCGTCCAATGGGGACGGGAGGTGGCGACGGTCAAGGGGCGCGTGGAGCGGGACGGCGGGCGTAGCGTGCGTCTCGAGGTGCGGCTTGCGCCGAAGGGGAAAACGGTCAAGGTGAACGGCGTCGAGAAGCGGCGCCTCAGCGAGTACGTCGGGCACCTGAACGCCGTTCTCTTTGCCCCGGAGGACCTCAACCTGGTCAAAGGCGCGCCGCAGCACCGGCGCCGCTTTCTCGACATGGCCATCGGCCAGGTCAGTCCCGCCTACCTGCACGACTTGAGCGCCTACCTCAAAACGGTGGCCCAGCGCAACCAGCTGCTCAAGATGGCCCGGACGGCCGGCCGCCCGCTTGATGAGCTCCTGTCCGTTTACGACGAGCAATTGGCCGCGTTGGCGGCGAAATTGCTTCGCAAACGGCTGGAGTTTGTGGGAAAATTAGAGGGATGGGCCCGCACCATTCATGCCGCCGTCACCCAAGGGGCGGAAACCCTTTCCCTGCGGTACGTGTCGACGGTGGCGATGGATGCTGCCGATGGCGCGATGCAGGCGATGGAGGAGCGGGTGCATGAGGAGCTCGTCCGGCTTCGTCCGCACGAGCGCGAGCGTGGCGTCACCCTTGTCGGGCCGCACCGCGATGACCTGGCTTTTTTTGTGAACGGCTACTCCGTGCAAACCTTCGGCTCGCAGGGCCAGCAGCGCACGGTGGCGCTGTCCCTGAAACTGGCGGAGATCGAGTTTATCCGCGAAGCGGTGGGCGAGGCGCCCATCCTCCTGCTCGACGATGTCCTGTCGGAGCTCGACGCCGGCCGGCAGCTGCACCTGCTCTCGGTCATCCAGGATCGCGTGCAAACGTTTGTGACGACGACGGGAGTGGAGGGTGTCGACCACGCGTTGGTGCGCCACGCCGCCCGCTATCGCGTCGAGCAGGGCCAGATTGAACCGGAAGGATGAGGGCGATGTTTATCCATCTTGGCGGCGATTGGACGGTGTGGACGCGGGATGTGGTGGCGATACTGGATGAAAAGCTGATTTCGGCCTCCAAGCGGACCCGCGAGTTTGTCGAAACCCATCAGGTGCGGGGCCGCTACGTGGCCGTTGCCGCCGATGCCGTCAAATCGTACGTGGTGACGACCGATGCGTTGTACGGCTCGCCCATCTCGTCGACCACCTTGATGCGGCGGGCGCTCGGGGTTCGCGCATCCGACGTCGGCGCGCGGCGCCCGATGCGCCCGAAGGGGACGGACGAAAGCGAAGGTGAAGCGCGTTGAGCCTTGAGCAAAAGCAGCACACCTACGACGAAAGCCAGATTCAGGTTCTCGAGGGCCTCGAGGCGGTGCGCAAGCGCCCGGGGATGTACATCGGCTCGACGGGAAGCCGCGGGCTGCACCACCTGGTGTGGGAGGTGGTGGACAACAGCATCGACGAGGCCATGGCCGGCTTCTGCGACGACATCCGGGTCATCATCCACCCGGACAACAGCGTGACCGTGATCGACAACGGCCGTGGCATTCCCACCGGCATTCACGAAAAGACGGGGAAATCGACGGTCGAGACGGTGCTCACCAACCTCCACGCCGGGGGGAAATTTGGCGGCGGGGGCTACAAGGTGTCGGGCGGCTTGCACGGCGTCGGCGTCTCCGTCGTCAACGCCCTGTCGGAGTGGCTGGAGGTGGAGGTGAAGCGCGACGGCAAAATTCACCGCCAGCGCTTTACGCGGGGCAACCCCGACTACGACTTGAAAGTGGTCGGGGAGACGAACGAGACGGGGACGCGGGTGACGTTCAAGCCCGATCCGGAGATCTTCACCGAGACGACCACCTTTGATTACGACGTCCTGGCCAACCGGTTGCGCGAACTGGCCTACTTAAATGCCGGCTTGCGCATCACGCTTGTCGACGAACGGACGGGGAAGAAAGAAGTTTTCCAATACCAGGGCGGCATTGTCTCCTTTGTCAAGAGCCTCAACAAGAACCGCAACGTGCTGCACCCCGAACCGATTTACGTCAGCGGGGAAAAGGACGGCATCTTCGTGGAAGTCGCCCTGCAATACAACGACGGCTACACGACCAACCTGTACTCCTTCGCCAACAACATCCACACCACCGAGGGCGGCACCCACGAGATCGGCTTCAAGAGCGCCCTGACGCGCGTCATCAACGACTACGCGCGCCGGCACAACCTGCTCAAGAACGCCGACACCAACCTGACGGGCGACGACGTGCGTGAGGGGCTGACCGCCATCGTCAACGTGCGCATTCCCGAGCCGCAGTTTGAGGGGCAGACGAAGACGAAGCTGGGCAACAGCGAGGTGCGCGGCATCGTCGAGTCGCTCTTTGCCGAGCGGTTTGCCATGTTTCTCGAGGAAAACCCCTCGGTGGCGCGGAAGATCGTCGAGAAGGCCGTCTTGGCCGCCCGTGCCCGCGAAGCGGCCCGCCGCGCCCGCGAGCTGACGCGGCGCAAAAACGCCCTCGACGCCGGCTCGCTGCCGGGGAAGCTGGCCGACTGCGCCTCGCGCGACCCGGCGATGAGCGAGCTGTTCCTCGTCGAGGGGGATTCGGCCGGCGGTTCGGCCAAGATGGGGCGCGACCGGCAGTACCAGGCGATTCTCCCTCTGCGCGGGAAGATCCTCAACGTGGAAAAGGCCCGCCTGGACAAGATCTTGTCCAACGAGGAGATCCGGGCGATCATCACCGCCATCGGCACGGGGATCGGCGACGATTTCGACCTCAGCAAGGCGCGCTACCACAAGATCATCATCATGACCGACGCCGACGTTGACGGCGCGCACATCCGCACGCTCCTCCTCACCTTCTTCTACCGCTTCATGCGCGAGCTGATCGAGGCCGGCTACGTCTACATCGCCCAGCCTCCGCTCTACCGCATCCGCAAGGGCAAGGTGGTCCGCTACGCGCACAGCGAGAAGGAAAAGGAGGCCATCTTGCAGGAGATGGGCGGCAAAGGGGAGCCGGAGATTACCCGCTTCAAGGGGCTTGGCGAGATGAACGCCGACCAGCTATGGGAAACGACGATGGACCCGGAAAGCCGCACCCTGCTGCGGGTGACCCTCGAAGACGCCATCGAGGCGGACCAGGTGTTCGAAATGCTGATGGGCGACCGCGTCGAGCCGCGCCGCGAATTTATTCAAGAGCACGCCAAGTTTGTCCGCAACCTGGACATCTGATCGGACGCCGGTCCTGCAACGCGTGATGCGGGGCGGCAATCTCGTTGGAACGGAGGGAGCGGATGAGCACGGAACCGCGCATTCAAACCGTTGACATTTCCGAGGAAATGAAAAGCTCGTTCCTGGACTACGCGATGAGCGTCATCGTCAGCCGCGCCCTGCCGGATGTCCGGGACGGGCTCAAGCCGGTGCACCGGCGCATCTTGTACGCGATGAACGAGATGGGGCTGACGCCGGACAAACCGCACCGCAAGTCGGCCCGCATCGTCGGCGACGTGATCGGGAAATACCACCCGCACGGCGACGCAGCGGTGTACGAGTCCCTCGTCCGCCTGGCGCAGGACTTTTCCTGCCGTTACCCCCTCGTCGATGGCCACGGCAACTTTGGCTCCGTCGACGGCGACGGCGCGGCGGCGATGCGATACACCGAGGCTCGCCTGGCGCCGCTGGCCACGGAGCTCCTCCGCGACATCAACAAGGACACCGTCGACTTCGGCGACAACTACGACGGCACGGAGAAGGAGCCCCTCGTCCTCCCGGCCCGCTTTCCCAACCTGCTCGTCAACGGGGCGGCGGGAATTGCCGTGGGAATGGCCACGAACATCCCGCCGCACAACCTGGGGGAAACGATTGACGCCCTGCTCTTGCTCATTGAGAACCCCGACGCCACGGTCAAGGAGTTGATGACCAAGATCAAGGGGCCGGATTTTCCGACGGGGGGCATCATCCTCGGCAAGGACGGCATCCGCCGCGCCTACGAAACCGGCCGCGGCAGCATCGACATCCGCGCCAAGTGCTCGATCGAAGAGGCGGGCGGGGGCAAGACGCGCATCGTCGTCGAGGAGATTCCCTTCCAGGTGAACAAGGCCAAGCTGATCGAGAAGATTGCCGAACTCGTCCGCGACAAGAAGATCGACGGCATCACCGACCTGCGCGACGAGTCGAGCCGGGAGGGGATGCGCGTCATCATTGAGCTGCGCCGCGACGTGAATCCGCGCGTCGTGCTGAACAACCTGTACAAGCACACCGCGCTGCAAACCTCCTTCGGCGTCAACATGCTGGCCCTGGTGAACGGCGAGCCGCGGGTGCTCAACCTGAAGGAGGTGCTCGTCCACTACCTCGACCACCAGAAAGAGGTCATCCGCCGGCGCACGCAGCACGACCTGCGCAAGGCGGAGGCGCGGGCGCACATCCTCGAGGGCTTGCGCATCGCCCTCGACCACATCGACGCCATCATCAACCTCATTCGCGCCTCGCAGACGGTGGACGAGGCCAAAAGCGGCCTGATGGCGCGCTTTGGCCTCACCGAGGAGCAGGCCCAGGCCATCCTCGACATGCGCCTGCAGCGCCTCACCGGCCTGGAGCGGGAAAAGATCGAGACGGAGTACGCCGAACTCGTGCAGAAGATCGCCGAGCTGCGCGCCATCCTTGCCGATGAAAAGAAGATTCTCGCCATCATCGCCGAAGAACTGAAAGAAATCAAGGAGAAGTACGGCGACGCGCGGCGCACGCGTATCACCGCCGATGTGGACAACATCGACGAGGAGGACCTCATCCCCGAGGAAGACGTCGTTGTCCTCCTTACCCACCGCGGGTACATCAAGCGCATGCCGGTCTCCGCTTACCGCAGCCAGAAGCGCGGCGGGCGGGGCGTGCAGGGCTTGAGCCCCCGCGAAGACGATTTCGTTCAGCACCTCTTCATCACGAACTCCCATCACTACCTCCTGTTCTTTACCAACAAGGGGAAGGTGTATCGGCTCAAGGCGTACGAGGTGCCGGAGTTCGGCCGCGCCGCGCGGGGTGTCGCCCTGGTCAACCTCATTCAAATTGAGCCGGGGGAAACGGTGAATGCCGTCATCCCGGTGGCGACCTTCGACGATGAGGCGTACCTGTTCTTTGCCACCAAGCAGGGCATCGTGAAGAAGACGCCCCTCGGCGAGTTTGAGCACATCCGCAAGGGCGGGCTGTTTGCCATCAATTTGCGCGACGATGACGAACTGGTGGGCGTGCGCCTCACCGACGGCAAGCGGGACATTCTCCTCGGCACCCGTATGGGCCTGTCAATCCGCTTCCCCGAAGCGGACGTGCGCCCGATGGGCCGTGCGGCAACGGGGGTAAAGGGCATCACCCTTGAGGAGGGCGACGCCGTCATCGACATGGACGTCGTCCGCGACGGTGCCTACGTCCTCACCGTGACGACCAACGGTTTTGGCAAGCGGACGCCGATCGACGAATACCGTGTCCAATCGCGGGGCGGCAAGGGGATCCTGACGATCCACTTGACCGAACGTGTGGGTCCCATTGTTGGCCTGAAGATGGTGGAGGACGGTGACGACTTGATGATCGTCTCCTCGGGCGGCGTGGTGATTCGCCTCCACGTGGCCGATATCCCGGTTCTGCACCGCAACACGCAGGGTGTGCGCCTCATTCGCATGGAGGAAGGGGAAGAGGTGGCCACCGTGGCCCGCGTCGAACAGGACGCCGACAAGGATGGGGACATGTAGGGCGGGGGATCGTCCCCCGCTTTTTCGGCTGAATAAATCAGAATGATTACGGTTAACTCTTTCGTGCTGTCGGCATTGGATCCGCAATCGGGAATCAGTTGAAGTGGAGCAAGGAGGAGCCGTATTCGGCTGGCAGAATTGTATTTGGATTACCCTGCTGATGATGATCCAAGAGTGATTCATCTTCCAAAAGAGAAGCGAGTGACCCAAGACGCTATTGAGGATCGATTTTCTTCTCCTTATTCCCAGTTTGATTGAGGTTATGATGCGATATGCAGAACCATTAAAACCTCAGTTTCAAGTGACAGTTTTTGCGAGATAGGCAAAGATGCTCAACATGTTGTTAGAAAAACGGGAAGTTCAGAAGGATGAAACTTCCTGGGCTCTACGCTAAAAAGTGTGGATGCCAAGAAGGAAAAAGGCGGTCAGCGAGCCAAGGGA